>NZ_JBLQGP010000007.1:0-198878 GCF_047806685.1 Thauera sp. WH-1 | reverse complement strand
ACGCTCGTGAGCCGCGAACTCGTCAGTTTCATCAACTCCGCTCGCTCGTCCTCGGTCAAAACAATCTCGGGCGCAACTCGCATTCGATTCTCCGTCTTGCATGCATGAAGCATGATAACGGATGTCGTAAATTAAGTCTTTTCAAGAGCGCAGCACTACACTAGCAGCCGCTCGGCGCGCCCGAGGCGCCGCTGCAGCTCGCGGTGGCGACCGCCGCCGGGCTGGCGAGCTTCGTCGACAACCTCATGCGGCGGCCTGGTGCGGCATGAAGAAGCGTTGCCGCGCCTCGTCCGGGAGTTCCATGCCGGTGTTGCGCGCGCGCTGCAGCAGCTCCCAGTAGTAACGATACGAGGCGCGGTCGTGCAGGCGACCCTTGTGCTGGATCGGTCCCCAGGCGGCGTCCTGGGCGGCGACGAGGATCTCGGACGCTTCCTCGACCTCGGTGAAGTCGGGCTGCATCGCGGCGATGATCGGCAGGATCTGGTTGGGGTGGATGCTCCACATGCGCAGGTAGCCGAACTCGCGGCGGGCGCGCTCGGCGTCGTGGCGGATCACCGCGACGTCCTGCAGCTCGGTGGTGACGTTGTGCGAGGGCACGACGCCGTTGGCGAGCGCAGCGGCGGCGATGTCGGCCTTGGCGCGGACGATCAGCGGGTGCTCGAACTGTCCGGGGCTCTTCATCGCGCTGCCGGGGATGGCGCCGTGGTGGCCGGAGACGAAGTCCATCAGACCGAAGTCGAGCGACTCCACGCCGTCGAGCGCGGCGATCTCCCAGGCCTCGCGCAGCGCGCCGTGGGTCTCGATCAGCACGTGAACCGGCAGTGGACGCGCCAGGCTGCAGGCGGCCTCGACGCGGCGCAGTTCGCGGATCTGCTCGGCCGCGTCGGCTGCCGAGCGGACCTTGGGGATGGTCACGAAGGCGAGGCGATGTCCGGCGCCGCCGACCAGGATCTCCAGGTCGCGCTGCCAGTGCGGATGGGTGATGTCGTGGATGCGTGCGCCAACGCGGCCGAAGTGGTTCTCGGCGCCATTGACGACCTCGACCACCATGCGTGCGTGCTCCGCTTCGGCGCCCGCACGGGCACCGTCCTCGCAGTCGCAGGTGATGTCGAACACCGGCCCGAGTTCCTGCTGCAGCTTCAGTGCCTTAAGCATCAGCTTCTCGGCACCGGCGTAGTGGTCGACGGCGGGCAGGGCGGGGAAGGGCTTTTCGCCCGAGAACAGGACTTCGGCGGGGTGAAGGTGCATGTCGGACTCCTCGTTGGCGGCAGCGAGTGCCCCGGGCTGCCCCGCCGGACCTGGATCGCCGCGGAGGGCGAGGAAACGGGCGGGAAACAAGACGGGCGGGACAACATGAAAAAAGCCACGGGATTCTACCCCCGTGGCTTCTGGCGAAGGCGGCCGGCGGCCGCGCTTGCGCGTCGATTACTTCAGCATGTCGGCAACCGCCGCGCGCTCTTCCTCGAGCTCCTTGAGGGTGAGGTTGATCTTGCCCTGGGAGTACTCGTCGATCTCCAGGCCCTGGATGATCTTGAACTGGCCGTCCTTGCATTCGCAGGGGAAGCCGAACACGACGCCTTCGGGGATACCGTAGGAACCGTCGGAGGGCACGCCCATGGTGACCCAGTCATTCGAGCCGAGCACCCAGTCGCGCACGTGGTCGATGGCGGCGTTGGCAGCCGAGGCGGCCGACGACAGGCCACGGGCCTCGATGATGGCGGCGCCGCGCTTGCCGACGGTGGGCAGGAAGACGTCGTTGTTCCAGGCGTGGTCGTTGATCAGCGCCTTGACGCTGTCGCCGTTCGACTCGCAGAAGCGGTAGTCGGCGTACATCGAAGGCGAGTGGTTGCCCCACACGACCATCTTCTTGAGCGAGGACACTTCACGGCCGGATTTGGCGGCGAGCTGCGACAGCGCGCGGTTGTGGTCCAGGCGCAGCATGCCGTGGTAGTTGTTCGGGTTGGTGCGGCCGACCTTGATAGCGGCGGCGCGGGCGATGTAGGCGTTGGTGTTGCAGGGGTTGCCCACGACCAGCACGCGCACGTCTTCCTTGGCGTTCTCGGCGATGGCCTTGCCCTGGACGGTGAAGATGGCTCCGTTGGCGGTCAGCAGGTCGGCACGCTCCATGCCGGGGCCGCGCGGACGGGCACCGACCAGCAGGCAGACGTCGGCGTCCTTGAAGGCGACATTGGGGTCGTCGGTGGCGACCATGCCGGCCAGCAGCGGGAAGGCGCAGTCTTCCAGTTCCATCATGACGCCCTTGACGGCCTTCTGCGCCTGCGGCAGGTCGAGCAGTTGCAGGATGACGGGCTGGTCCTTGCCCAGCATTTCGCCGCTGGCGATGCGGAACAGCAGGCTGTAGCCGATCTGGCCGGCTGCGCCGGTGACAGCAACGCGCATGGGGGCTTTGCTCATGTGGATACTCCCTCAAGTAAGACGGTCTAGGTTGTCCAGAAATCCTGCCCGGTGCCTGCAGCGAAACCCGGGGTTCGCCGGCGGTCCTGGCGCCATGGAATTGCGCCAGGAGCGAGCGCGGGGATACTAATGCGAAGCGCCTGCACTGTCAAATGTGGTCTTATGTCTTATATAAGACATAAGACAGGGTATGGACGACTCGGAAATTTTGTGCTCAAATGCGCGCATGTCACACGAAGCGCCGACCTTCAGCCCGCTTTACCGCCAGATCAAGGCCCTGATCCTGCAGGCTCTTGAGGCTGGGGAATGGCGTCCCGGTCAGGCGATCCCGAGCGAGCAGGAGCTCGCCGCACGTTTCAGCGTGTCGCAGGGCACCGTGCGCAAGGCCATCGACGAGATGGCGGCCGAGAATCTGCTGGTGCGCAAGCAGGGCAAGGGGACTTTCGTTGCCTCCCATAACGACCCGCGTGCCTTGTTCCGTTTTCTTCGTCTCGCACCCATTGATGGTGACCTCGCGCCGCCGCAGAGCATACCGCTGGATTGCTGGCGGGCGAAGGCCGGCCAGGAAGCGTCGCGCATGCTCGGCATCGAGCCGGGGGCGCCGATCATCATCGTGCGCCGCTTGCTGAAGTTCGCGGCCAAGCCGGTCGTGATCGACGAGATCTATCTTCCCGGCGAGATCTTCCAGGGGCTCACGGCTGAGGTGCTGCAGGGCTGGAACGGCTCGCTCTACAGCCTGTTCGAGACCCGATTCGGCTTGCGCATGATTCGTGCGCAGGAGCGCATCCGCGCGGTTGCTGCCGATCGCGGCGCAAGCGAGGCGCTCAAGGTGCCCGAAGGCACGCCGCTGCTGTCGGTCGAGCGCGTGACCTACACCTACGGGGACAAGCCGGTCGAATGGCGACGCGGCCTGTATTCGACGGCGGAGCATTTCTATCTTAATGAACTGAGTTGAGGCCGCCGAAGGCGGAATGTCGGCGTCCTGCAGCGCTATAATTACGTGCTTTTTTTTCGGAGTCAGCGACGGCCGTTCGTCGCACATGCAAGAGGGGAGTCTTCATGTCAGAAGTGACAGTGCGCAAGCCGAGGCCGAAGCATCTGGCCTTGAATCAAATAAAGCAGCCCTTGCCGGCCATCGTCTCGATCCTTCACCGGATCAGCGGCGCAGGGCTGTTCCTGCTGCTGCCGTTCCTGCTGTATCTGCTCGATCGTAGCCTGGGTTCGCCCGAAACCTTCGAGACCTTCAGCGCGGTCGTTGGTCATCCGCTCGTCAAGTTGCTTCTGATCGGCTTGCTGTGGGCCTACCTGCATCACTTCTGTGCGGGCATCCGCTTCCTGCTGCTCGACATGCACAAGGGCGGGGATCTGCCGGCCGCCCGCATGTCTTCCAAAATCGTTCTCGGCGTGAGTATCGCGCTGACCTTGATCATCGGGGTGACACTATGGTGAAACAGCGTATCGCAGTCGGCGCGCACTACGGCCTGAAGGACTGGATTGCCCAGCGTGCGACCGCCGTCTTCATGGCGATCTACACGGTCATCTTCGCCTTCGCCGCGCTCGGATTGTCCGAGCTGAGCTATGAGGCGTGGTCGGGTCTGTTCTCGGGCGGTCTGTTCCGCTTCCTCAGCTTCCTGTTCTTCCTGTCGCTGTTCTATCACGCCTGGATCGGCGTTCGCGACATCTGGATGGACTACGTCAAGCCGACCGGCGTGCGCCTGGCACTGCACCTGGTCACCCTCTTCCTGCTCGTCGGCTACGCCGGCTGGGCTGCCCAGATCCTGTGGAGGCTCTAAGCGTGAATGTCGCGAAGCGTACCTTTGATGCTGTCATCGTCGGCGCGGGTGGCGCCGGCCTGCGTGCGGCACTGCAACTGTCCGAGGCCGGCCTCAAGACCGCCGTGCTGACCAAGGTCTTCCCGACCCGCTCGCACACGGTTGCTGCGCAGGGCGGGGTGGCAGCCTCGCTCGGCAACTCCACTGAGGACAACTGGCACTGGCACATGTACGACACCGTGAAGGGGTCGGACTGGCTGGGCGACCAGGATGCCATCGAGTTCATGTGCAAGAAGGCGAACGAAGTCGTCATCGAGCTCGAGCACTACGGCATGCCCTTCGACCGTACCGACAACGGCAAGATCTACCAGCGCCCGTTCGGCGGTCACTCCATGAATTACGGCCAGGCCCCGGTGATGCGCTCCTGTGCCGCCGCCGACCGCACCGGCCACGCCATGCTGCACGCGCTCTACCAGCGTAACGTGCGCGCCAACACCCAGTTCTTCGTCGAATGGATGGCGCTCGACCTGATCCGCGACGCCGACGGCGACGTGCTCGGCGTCACCGCGATGGAAATGGAGACCGGCGAGGTCTCGATCTTCCATGCCAAGGCCACCATCTTCGCCACCGGCGGTGCCGGCCGCATCTACTATTCCTCGACCAACGCCTTCATCAACACCGGCGACGGCGTCGGCATGGCGGCGCGTGCCGGCATTCCGCTCGAAGACATGGAGTTCTGGCAGTTCCACCCGACCGGCGTGGCCGGCGCGGGCGTGCTGATTACCGAGGGTGTGCGCGGCGAGGGCGGCATCCTGCGCAACGCCTCGGGCGAGCGCTTCATGGAGCGTTACGCGCCGAACCTCAAGGACCTCGCCTCGCGCGACGTCGTCTCCCGTGCGATGACCACCGAGATCAACGAAGGTCGTGGTTGCGGTCCCGACAAGGATCACGTGCTGCTCGACATCACGCACCTGTCGCCCGATACCATCATGAAGCGCCTGCCGGGCATTCGCGAGATCGCGATCCAGTTCGCCGGCGTCGATCCGATCAAGGCGCCGATCCCGGTCGTGCCGACCTGCCACTACCAGATGGGCGGTATTCCGACCAACTACAAGGGCCAGGTCGTGGTGCCCAAGGACGGCAACCCGAACAGCCCGGTCGCCGGCTTCTATGCCGCGGGCGAGTGTGCCTGCGCCTCGGTGCACGGCGCCAACCGCCTTGGCACCAATTCGCTGCTCGACCTGCTGGTGTTCGGCAAGTCGGCGGGCGAGACGGTGGTCGAGGACTTCCAGTCCGGCCAGCTCAAGCTCAAGCCGCTGCCGGCCGATGCCGCCGACGTGTCGCTGGCCCGCCTGGCCCGCCTCGACGGCCAGACCAAGGGCGAGAGCGTGTTCGATGTCGGCCTCGAGATGCGCCGCACGATGCAGAAGCACGCCGGCGTGTTCCGCTTCGACAGCCTGCTGCGCGAAGGCGTGCAGAAGATCGGCGAGGTCGCCGAGCGTGCCAAGCGCACCGAGATCGCGGACAAGTCCAAGGTCTGGAACGTGGCCCGCATGGAAGCCCTCGAGCTCGACAACCTGATCGAAGTCGCGCGCGCCACCATGGTGTCGGCCGAAGCCCGCAAGGAATCGCGTGGCGCCCACGTGCGTGATGACGCGCCGGATACGCCGGAGAATCCGAACGGCCGTGACGACGCCAACTGGCTGAAGCACACCCTGTGGTACAGCGAAGGCGACCGACTCGACTACAAGCCGGTCAACCTGAAGCCGCTGTCCGACGATGTCGAGCCGATCGCGCTCGCCAAGCGCACTTATTGATCAGCGTGATGAGCGCACGGGAGAAACACACATGACCAAGCGTACCGTTCAATTCAAGATCTACCGCTACGATCCGGACAAGGACGAGAAGCCCTACATGCAGGACATCTCGGTCGAACTCGAACCGTCCGACAAGAAGCTGCTCGACGCGCTGGTCCGCCTGCGCGCCAAGGACGATTCGATGTCCTTCCGTCGTTCCTGCCGCGAAGGCGTGTGCGGTTCGGATGCGATGAACATCAACGGCAAGAACGGCCTGGCCTGTCTGACCGATGTCGACAGCCTGCAGCAGCCGATCACGCTGCGTCCGCTGCCCGGCCTGCCTGTCATTCGCGACCTGATCGTCGACATGACGCAGTTCTTCAAGCAGTACCACTCGATCAAGCCCTACCTGGTCAATAACGACCCGGCGCCCGAGCGCGAGCGCCTGCAGTCGCCCGAGGAGCGCGAGGAGCTCAACGGGCTCTACGAATGCATCCTGTGCGCGTGCTGCTCGACCTCCTGCCCGTCGTTCTGGTGGAACCCGGACAAGTTCGTCGGCCCCGCGGGCCTGCTGGCGGCCTATCGCTTCCTCGCCGATACCCGCGACCAGGACACCAATGCGCGCCTCGACAACCTCGAGGACCCGTATCGGCTGTTCCGCTGCCATTCCATCATGAACTGCGTCGACGTCTGTCCGAAGGGGCTGAATCCGACCCGCGCGATCGGCAAGATCAAGGACATGATGGTGCGGCGTGCAGTATAAATCTGGACGAGGGGCGTGATCATGAACAGAGGGCGTGTGCGCTGGCAGTGCCGGAGGGCGCTGCTGGAACTCGATCTGGTGTTCACGCGCTTTCTGGAGCGGCATTTCGATCGTCTCACGGACGATCAGGTGGCGGACCTGGACGATCTGCTGCGCTGCGACGACTACGACATCTGGGCGATGGTCAACGGCAGCAAGGCATGTGAAGTGGACCGCTGGAAGGAGATGATCGGTCTGCTGCGTCAGCCCTGACGCGGCGGCCCCGATCACAACACGACAAGCAGTTAAACCGGCAAGTAGAAGGGACGATCTATGAGCACTGAACGCACTGCAACGCTAACCGTCGATGGCAAGACCGTCGAATTTCCGGTGATGGTCGGCACCCACGGGCAGGATGTCATCGACATCCGCACCCTGGGTGGCAAGACCGGTCTCTTCACGTACGACTCGGGTTTCCTGTCGACTGCGAGCTGCAAGTCGAAGATCACCTTCATCGACGGCGACAAGGGTGAGCTGCTGTATCGCGGCTATCCGATCGAGCAGCTTGCCGAGAAGTGCAACTTCCTCGAGGTCGCCTACCTGCTCAAGAACGGTGAGCTGCCGAACGCGCAGCAGCGCGTCGAGTTCGAGAACGTGATCAAGAACCACACCATGGTTCATGACCAGCTCACCCGCTTCTATAACGGCTTCCGCCGTGACGCCCATCCGATGGCGATCATGGTGGGTGTTGTCGGCGCGCTGTCGGCGTTCTACCACGACGCGATGGACTTCTCCGACGAGGCGCATCGCAACGTCTCGGTCAATCGCCTGATCGCGAAGCTGCCGACCATTGTGGCGATGGCCTACAAGTACAACACCGGCCAGCCCTTCATGTACCCGCGCAACGACCTCGGCTACACCGCCAACTTCATGCACATGATGTTCGGCACGCCGTGCGAGAAGTACGAGCCGAACCCGGTGCTGGTGCGTGCCCTCGACGTCATCTTCACCCTGCATGCCGACCACGAGCAGAACGCCTCGACCTCGACCGTGCGTCTGGCGGGTTCCTCGGGTGCCAACCCGTTCGCCTGCATCTCGGCCGGCATCGCCTGCCTGTGGGGTCCGGCGCACGGCGGTGCGAACGAAGCCTGCCTGAACATGCTGGAAGAGATCGGCGACGTGTCGCGCGTCGGCGAGTACATCAAGCGCGCCAAGGACAAGAACGACAGCTTCAAGCTGATGGGCTTCGGCCACCGCGTGTACAAGAACTTCGATCCGCGCGCGAAGCTGATGGGCAAGGTCTGCGCCGAGGTGCTGGGCGAGCTCGGGCTCGAGAACGACCGTCTGTTCAAGCTGGCGAAGGAACTCGAGCGCATCGCGCTGGAAGACGAGTACTTCGTCGAGAAGAAGCTCTATCCCAACGTCGACTTCTACTCGGGCATCGTGCAGAAGGCGCTGGGCATCCCGACCTCCATGTTCACCTGCATCTTCGCGCTCGCGCGCACGGTGGGCTGGATCACCCAGTGGGAAGAGATGATCACCGACCCGGAGTACAAGATCGGCCGTCCGCGCCAGCTCTACATCGGCGCTGCGCGACGCGACGTTCCGGCAGTCGAACAGCGTCCCTAAGAGGCGATGGAGAGAGGGGGGAGGCTTCGCCCACTCTGAGGATTACGGGGTGGCTGCGCGTGCGCGGTCATCCCGTTTTTCCATCCGGAGCAGGCGCGAGCCTTACCGAATACCGCAGTAGCTGAACGCATCACAACAGAACACAACAGGTGGCCTTCATCATGATGAAGCAACTCGAACAGACTTCGCATTTGTTCGGCTCCAACGCGCCGTTCATCGAAGAACAATACGAAAATTACCTTGCCGACCCGGGTTCGGTGTCCGAAGAATGGCGCGAGTATTTCGACAAGCTGCAGAACCAGGTCGGCGCTGCGTCGCGTGACGTCGCCCACGGCCCGATCATCGCGGCCTTCGAGCAGATGGCCAAGCGTGGTCCGGTGCGTACCGTGGTCGCCGCCGGTGGCGAAGACAAGCAGCAGGTATCGGTGCTGCAGCTGATCAACGCCTACCGCTTCCTCGGCAACCGCTGGGCGAACCTCGACCCGCTCAAGCGCACCGAACGGCCGCAGATCGCCGAGCTCGAGCCCTCTTACTACGGCTTTACCGAGGCCGACCTGTCGAAGAGCTTCAACGTCGGCTCCTTCCATGGCTTCTCGACCGATCACGCCAGCCTGCGTGAGATCCTCGAGGCGCTGCGCCAGACCTACTGCGGCTCGATCGGCGCCGAGTACATGTACCTGACGGACATCGCACAGAAGCGCTGGATCCAGAGTCGTCTGGAGAGCGTGCGCGGGACGCCGAAGTTCTCCGTCGACATGAAGAAGCGCATCCTCGAGCGCACCACCGCGGCCGAGACGCTCGAGCGCTACCTGCACACCAAGTACGTCGGCCAGAAGCGCTTCTCGCTCGAGGGCGGCGAGACCGCGATCGTTGCCATGGACGAGATCATCCGCGTCGCCGGTGGCCTGGGCGTGGCCGAGACCGTGATCGGCATGGCTCACCGCGGTCGCCTCAACGTGCTGGTCAACACCCTGGGCAAGTCGCCTTCGATGCTGTTCTCCGAGTTCGAGGGCAAGGCTGCGGCCGACCTCACCGCGGGCGACGTCAAGTACCACATGGGCTTCTCCAGCGACGTCATGACGCCGGGCGGCCCGATGCACCTGACGCTCGCGTTCAACCCCTCGCACCTCGAGATCATCAACCCGGTGGTGGCGGGCTCGGTGTATGCGCGCCAGGTGCGCCGCGGCGACGTCGACAAGCGCGAAGTGCTGCCGGTGCTGATCCACGGTGACGCCGCCGTCGCCGGCCAGGGCGTCAACCAGGAGATGCTGAACTTCTCCCAGACCCGCGGCTACGGCACGGGCGGGACGATGCACATCGTCATCAACAACCAGATCGGCTTCACGACCTCCGATCCGCGCGACTACCGCTCCTCGCTGTACTGCACCGACATCTTCAAGATGGTCGAGGCACCGATCTTCCATGTGAACGGCGACGACCCCGAGGCGGTGGCCTTCGTCACCGCGCTGGCGATCGAGTTCCGCCAGGAGTTCAAGAAGGACGTCGTGGTCGACATCATCTGCTTCCGCAAGCTCGGCCACAACGAGCAGGACGAGCCGATGGTGACCCAGCCGTTGATGTATCGCAGCATCCAGAAGCACCCGGGCACCCGCAAGCTCTACGCCGACCGCCTGGTCGCCGAGGGCAGCATCACCGCCGACGAGCCCGAGAAGATGATCGCCGAGTACCGCGAGCACCTCGACCGTGGCGAACTGCTGTACAACCCGGTGCTCTCGGGCCACAACCGCCAGCATGCGGTCGACTGGACCCCTTACCTCAAGCAGCCGTACACGGACGAGGCCGAGACCGCCATCCCGGCGCAGGAAGTCAAGCGCCTGGGCGAGCGTCTGAGCACGGTGCCGGAGGGCTTCTCGCTGCACTCGCGCGTCAAGAAGATCATCGACGATCGTGCCGCGATGGCGCGCGGCGAGCTGCCGCTCGACTGGGGCATGGGCGAGAACCTGGCCTATGCGAGCCTGGTCGCTCAGGGCTATGGCGTGCGCATCTCGGGCGAGGACGTCAACCGCGGCACCTTCTTCCACCGCCACGCCGCGCTGCACGACCAGAAGCGCGAGCGCTGGGACGAGGGCACCTACAAGCCGCTCGAGCACATCCAGGACGGCCAGGCGCCGTTCCAGTGCTACGACTCGGTGCTGTCCGAGGAAGCGCTGCTCGCCTTCGAGTACGGCTACTCCACCGCCGAGCCCAACGAGCTCGTCGTGTGGGAGGCGCAGTTCGGCGACTTCGTCAACGGCGCCCAGGTGGTGATCGACCAGTTCATCAGCTCGGGCGAGGCCAAGTGGGGCCGCCTGTCTGGCCTGGTGATGATGCTGCCGCACGGCTACGAAGGGCAGGGGCCGGAGCACTCCTCGGCGCGGCCCGAGCGCTTCATGAACATGGCGGCCGAACACAACTGGCAGATCTGCGTGCCGACCACGCCGGCGCAGATCTTCCACCTGCTGCGGCGCCAGATGGTGCGCCGCCTGCGCAAGCCGCTGATCATCATCACGCCGAAGTCGCTGCTGCGCCACAAGGAGGCGATCTCGTCCATCGAGGAGCTGGCCAATGGCCGCTTCCAGACCGTGATCCCCGAAGTCGAGAAGCTGGACCCGAAGAAGGTCAAGCGGGTGGTGCTGTGCCAGGGCAAGATCTACTACGAACTGCTGGCGCACCGGCGCGAGAACAAGATCACCGACACCGCCCTGGTGCGCGTGGAGCAGCTCTACCCCTTCCCGGCGGATGCGTTCGCGAAGGCGATCGAGCAGTTCCCCAACGCCAAGGAAGTGGTCTGGTGCCAGGAGGAGCCGCGCAACCAGGGTGCGTGGTACTGGCTCGCCTCGCGCCAGCACCTGGTCAACGTGCTCGGCACCAAGCGCAAGCTGCTTCTGGTCAGCCGCCCGGCGGCGGCCTCGCCGGCTGTCGGCTACTACGCCAAGCACAACCAGCAGCAGAAAGAAGTCATCGAAAACGCTTTCGGTCCGATCCAGGACACGACGCCGCAGTCCCCGAACTGACAAGAACCTAGGGAGAAACATTCATGCTGATCGAAGTCAAAGTACCGCAGCTTTCGGAGTCCGTGTCCGAGGCGACGCTCGTGTCCTGGCACAAGAAGGAGGGCGATGCCGTCTCGCGTGACGAGAACCTGATCGACATCGAGACCGACAAGGTCGTGCTCGAGACGCCGGCACCGGCCGATGGCGTGCTGGTGAAGATCATCAAGCAGAACGGTGACACCGTGACCTCGGGTGAGCTGATCGCCCAGATCGATACCGAGGCCAAGGCGGCGGGCGCCGCAGCGCCGGCCGCCGCGCCGGTGCAGGCGGTGACCCCGCCGCCGGCCAGCCCGGCGTCGGCTGCGGGCGCAGCCAGCCCGGCCGCGCGCAAGATCCTCGACGAGAAGGGCATCGCGGCCGCCGATGTCGCCGGCAGCGGCCGTGGTGGCCGCGTGACCAAGGAAGACGCCGTCGCCGCCCAGCCCAAGGCTGCCGCCGCTGCGCCCGCCCCGGCCGTGATCGCCGCCGTCGGCGACCGCCCGGAGGAGCGCGTGCCGATGACTCGCCTGCGTGCGCGGATCGCCGAGCGCCTGATCCAGTCGAAGAACGAGAACGCCATCCTGACCACCTTCAACGAGGTCAACATGGCGCCGGTGATGGCCCTGCGCAAGCAGTACGGCGACAAGTTCGAGAAGGCCCACGGCGTGCGTCTGGGCTTCATGGGCTTCTTCGTCAAGGCCGCCGTGGCCGCGCTGAAGAAGTTCCCGATCCTGAACGCCTCCGTCGACGGCAACGACATCGTCTACCACGGCTACATCGACATCGGTATCGCGGTCGGTTCGCCGCGCGGCCTGGTGGTGCCGATCCTGCGCAATGCCGAGTCGATGTCGATCGCCGAGATCGAACTGAAGATCGCCGAGTTCGGCCAGAAGGCCAAGGACGGCAAGCTGTCGCTCGACGACCTGTCGGGCGGCACCTTCTCGATCTCCAACGGTGGCGTGTTCGGCTCGATGATGTCGACGCCGATCATCAACCCGCCGCAGTCGGCCATTCTGGGCATCCACGCCACCAAGGATCGCCCGGTGGTCGAGAACGGCCAGATCGTGATCCGCCCGATCAACTACCTGGCCATGTCCTACGACCACCGCATCATCGATGGTCGCGAGGCGGTGCTCGGCCTGGTGACGATGAAGGAAGCGCTGGAAGATCCGGCTCGCCTGATCCTCGACGTCTGATCACAACGCACGAGGGCGCGTCACGCCGCACTGGGTCTCAAGGCCCGCGCGGCGGGGCAGCGCCCCGTTTTCCTGTAGGGAGAGAATAATGGCCAAAGAATTCGACGTCCTCGTCATCGGTGGCGGCCCCGGCGGCTATGTCGCCGCCATCCGCGCTGCGCAACTCGGCTTCAAGACCGCGTGCTGCGAATCCAACCCCTATGCCGACCCCAAGGGCGAGCCGCGCCTCGGCGGCACCTGCCTGAACGTGGGCTGCATCCCCTCCAAGGCGCTGCTGCACACCTCGCACCTGTTCGAGGAAGCCGGCCACAGCTTCGAGAGCCAGGGCATCGGCGTCGGCACGCCCAAAATCGACGTGGCCAAGATGATCGCGCGCAAGAGCGGCATCGTCGACCAGCTCACCGGCGGCATCAAGGGCTTGTTCAAGAAGAACAAGGTCACCTTGCTGAACGGCCACGGTGCCTTCGTCGGCAAGGGCGACGCTGGCTGGCATGTGAATGTGGGCGACGAGCTCGTCGTTGCCAAGCAGGTCATCATCGCCACGGGGTCATCCCCGCGTCACCTGCCGGGCATCCCGGTCGACAACAAGATCGTGTGCGACAACGTCGGCGCGCTCGACCTCGATGCGGTGCCGAAGAAGCTCGCCGTGATCGGCGCCGGCGTCATCGGCCTGGAGATGGGCTCGGTGTGGCGTCGCCTGGGTGCCGACGTGACCGTGCTCGAAGCCATGCCCGACTTCCTCGCCGCGGCCGACCAGGACGTCGCCAAGGAAGCGCTCAAGGTCTTCACCAAGCAGGGTCTCAAGATCACCCTCGGCGTGCAGATCGGTGAGGTCAAGGTCGGCAAGAAGGGCGTCACCATCAACTACAAGGACAAGGACGGGGCGGAGCAAAAGCTCGAGGCCGATCGCCTGATCGTGTCGGTGGGCCGCGTGCCCAACACCGAAGGACTCAACCCGGATGCCGTCGACCTCAAGATCACCGAGCGCGGCATGATCGAAGTCGACGAACACTGCCGCACCAACCTGCCCGGCGTGTGGGCGGTGGGCGATGTGGTGCGCGGCCCGATGCTGGCGCACAAGGCGATGGAAGAGGCGGTGATGGTCGCCGAGCTGATGGCCGGCCAGGCCGGCCACTGCAACTTCGACACCGTGCCGTGGGTGATCTACACCAGCCCCGAGATCGCCTGGGTCGGCAAGACCGAGCAGCAGCTGAAGGCGGCGGGCGTGGCCTACAAGGTCGGCAAGATCCCCTTCCTCGCCAACGGTCGCGCGCTCGGCATGGGCGACCCGACCGGCTTCGTCAAGATGCTGGCCGATGCCGCGACCGATCGCATCCTCGGCGTGCACATCATCGGCGCCAATGCCTCGGAGCTGATCTCCGAAGCGGTGGTGGCGATGGAGTTCGCCGGCTGCTCCGAAGACCTGGCGCGCATCTGCCATGCCCATCCGACGCTGTCGGAAGTGGTGCATGAAGCCGCACTGGCCTGCGACAAGCGCCCGCTGCACTTCTGATCGCTATCGACGCAGTGCCCGGGGTGAGGTGCGAGGGGGCTTCCCTCGCCACTCACCCCTTTTCCGTCCACCTCGTTCGAAACACCCACCATGCCCCATCGCATCCTGAACGTGGCCGAGCACGGCATGCTCGAGGCCTACGAGGCCGAACTCAAGGCCCGCGGCTACTCGTCCGATCCCGCCCAGCGTGCCGCTGCCAGCCGCCTGCAGAAGCTCTATACCGAACTCGTCGCGTTCAAGGCCGCCCGCCGGACCAGGCTGCGCAAGATGTTCGCGCGCCCGGCGATGCCACGCAGCGTCTATTTCTGGGGCGGGGTCGGGCGGGGCAAGAGCTTCCTGATGGACTGCTTCTTCGATGCCGTGCCCTACCAGCGCAAGCGTCGTGTCCATTTTCACGCCTTCATGCAGGAGGTGCAGAACGACCTCAGGCTGCACAATCACGAACCCGACCCCTTGCAGAAGGTGGCCGATCGCATCGCGGCCGAATCGCGACTGCTGTGCTTCGATGAGTTCCATGTGTCGGACATCGCCGATGCGATGATCCTCGGCCGCCTGCTCGAGGCCTTGTTCGCGCGCGGGGTGATCTTCGTGATGACCTCGAACTACCCGCCCGACGGGCTCTATCCGAACGGCTTGATGCGGGTGAACTTCCTGCCCACGATCGAGTTCATGAAGAAGCGCTTCGACGTCATCGAGGTCGATGACGGCACGGACTATCGGCTTCGCACGCTGGAAACGCTCGAGATCTATCTCGTGCCGCACGATGCCGTGGCCGAGCGCAAGCTGAGGGACGATTTCGTCCGTCTCGCCGGTGGCGAGGGCGAGGGCGAGGGTGGCGAGATCGTGGTGCTCGAGCGCCGCCTGCCGGTGATCCGCAAGGCGCTCGGCGTGATCTGGTTCGACTTCGACACCTTGTGCCGCGGTGCCCGCTCGCAGAACGATTACCTCGAGATCGCGCGCGAGCACCACACGCTCATCCTGTCGAACGTGCCCAGGATGCTGGTGGGCAACGCGGCCGAGGCCAGGCGCTTCACCTGGCTGATCGACGTGCTCTATGACTTCAGGGTGAAGCTCATCATGAGCGCCGAAGTGCCGGCCTACGAGCTCTACACCGAAGGACAGAACGCCCACGAGTTCGTGCGCACGGTCAGCCGCCTGATCGAGATGCGCACACGGGACTATCTGGCGCAGGCTCACCGCACCGACTAGCGAGGCTCCGGGCGGGGCGGCAGGGGGTTGCTGGAGGCATGTTACAATTGCGCAAATATGAATCCCGGCCTTCCTGCAGGTGCGCGACTGGACTGGCATGACTGAGGTACGGCTGCTCCATCCTGCCTGCGGGCGCATCGCCCCCGACCGACAACAAGGAGCCCTGTTTGAAGAACAAGATCACGGCCATTCTGTCTTTCGTCCTTGCCCTGACCCTGCTCGCGCTGGCGCCGACAGCGGCCCTGGCGGCCGAGTCGAACCCCGATCGCAGTGGGCATCAGCGTCTTGCCGATCTCCTCGAGGACGACGCCGCGCGCGCCGCGTTGATCGAGCAATTGCGGCAGTTCGGGGAAGAGGAGGCCGCCGCCTCCCTCGCCCCTGAGCCGCCTTCCGAGACCCTGGGCGGACGCATTGCCGCGTTCACCCAACTGATCGCTCAGGGCACGGTGCACGAGACCTCGTCCGCCTTCAGTGCCCTGGGCGAATCCTGGAGGCGGCTGGCGGCAGCCGACCCCGGCAGCCTGTTGTGGGACATCGGCGAGTTCGCGGCGCTCATCATCGCGACGCTTTTCATCTACCGCATGCTGTCCTTGGGCGCGCGCTTCATTCATCGCGCCCTCGACCGCGTCGCCACCGGTGGCGAAAGCTTCGCACTTGTCTGGCTGCGCCGCCTCGTCGCCGTACTGGCGGCCGGGGCGAGTGATCTGGCGACGATTGCGCTCACCTGGCTGGCCGGCTACGGCATCGCCCTGTTCGCATTCGGCGAGCTCGGCGTGATCCGCATGCAGGACTCCCTGTTCCTGAACGCCTTCCTGCTCGTCGAGTCGGTACGTGCGCTGCTGCGCCTCGTGCTGGCGCGACACGGCGAGCACCTGCGTCTGCTGCCCCTTGGCGGCGAGGAGGCCGCCTACTGGTACCTGTGGTCGTCACGCCTGGTGCTGTTCGTCGGCTACGGCTTGCTGCTGCTGGTGCCGGCGATCAACCATTACCTGAGCCCGGAGCTCGGCCGCGCGGCGGGGATCCTGATCCTGCTCACCGCCCTGCTCAAGGCGGCGGTGATCGTGATGCAGAATCGTAACCGGGTGCGCGCGGGCTTCGAGTCCCTTGCCGCGCGCATGCAGTCGCCCTTTGCGCGGGTCAGTCTCGGCATCGGCGGTCGCATCTGGCACATCATTGCGATCGTCTATCTGGCCGCGATCCTGGTGACGGCGATCCTGTACCCGGAGCAGGCGCTACCCTTCATGGTCGCCGCCACCGTGCAGACGCTGGTGGCGGTGGTGATCGGCATTGCGCTCGCCGCGTTGCTGACCACGGTGATCCTGCGCCGGATCCAGGTCGGTGACGAACTGCGCGCAAAGTTTCCCCTGCTCGAGGAACGGCTCAACGCCTACGTGCCGACGGCGCTCAAGATCGCCCGCTTCACCATCCTTGCCGTCGTCGTCGCCGTCATCGTGGATGCGTGGACGGTGTTCGATCTCGGTGCGTGGCTGACGTCCGATACCGGCACCGAGCTGGTTGGGCGTGCGCTGTCGGTAACCCTGATCATCGTCCTCGCGCTGGCGGTCTGGCTGGTGGTCGCGAGCTGGATCGAGTTCAGGTTGAGCCCGGATGGTGGCGGCGAGGCCAATGCGCGGGCGCGTACCTTGCTGACCATCTTCCGCAATGCGGTGGCGATCGCGCTCCTGGTGGTCACGGTGATGGTCGTGCTGGCCGAGATCGGCATCAACATCGCGCCGCTGCTCGCGGGTGCCGGCGTGCTCGGTCTGGCGATCGGCTTTGGCGCCCAGAAGCTGGTGCAGGACGTCATCACCGGTGTCTTCATCCAGCTCGAACGCGCGATCAACGTCGGTGACGTGGTGAGCGCGGGGGGCGTCACCGGTACGGTCGAACGCCTGACGATCCGTTCGCTCGGCTTGCGCGATCTGTCAGGCACCTATCACCTGATGCCCTTTTCCTCGGTCGATACCGTGGCGAACTTCAACCGCGATTTCGGCTATCACGTCGGCGAGTACGGCATTGGCTATCGTGAGGACACGGACGAGGCGATTGTGCACCTGCGCGCCGCATTCGACGAACTGCTGCAGGATCCGGCCTATCAGGGCCAGATCCTCAGCAGGGAGCTCGAGGTCCATGGCGTGACGGCGCTTGCCGACAGCTCGGTGAACCTGCGCGTGCGCATCAAGACCATCGCCGGGTCTCAGTTCCCGATCGGCCGTGCCTACAACCGCCTGGTCAAGCGTCACTTCGACGCAGCCGGTATCGAGATCCCGTTCCCCCACATGACGCTCTACTTCGGTGAGGACAAACAGGGAAGTGCGCCGCCGGCGAACCTGAGGCTGCTCGACGCCGGTGGCGGCAAGGTGGCGCAGGCGCGGGCGGGCGAGGTGCCGATGGACCTGAGCACCGCGCGATGAAACCGAGCCTGCCGCGGCCGGGAGGCAGGGGCAGGCTCGGTGGTTTCACGGCCGGCGCGGCCTGCGCGGACCCCCAACGGGAACGCGCAGGCCGCGCCGCATGTCGCCGGGCTCAGGTGCCGATCACGCCGCCGTCGTTCTTGGTGATGACGACGGTCGCCGAGCGCGGGCGGCCACCGGCGGCATCCGGCCAGCGGCTGAAAGCGAGCGGGTTGGCGGCGATGAAGTCATCCATCGATACCCCGGCCGGCGGCGTGGGGCGGTTGGGATGGCTGCCCACCTCGCCCGGGTGCTGGACGTTGATGAACATCGTCTTGCCGTCCGGGGTGAAGGTCAGGCCGGTGATTTCGCAGCCTGCCGGGCCGACCAGGAAGCGGCGGATCTCACCGGTTTCCGGGTTGGCGCACAGCATCTGGTTGTTGCCCTGGCCGGCATAGACCCCGGTGTCGCTGAAGTTGCCGTCGGTCTGGATCCACAGGCGACCGTCGGCGTCGAAGCCGATGCCATCGGGGCTGTTGAAGGTGTTGGCGCTGTTGATGGCCGACGAGCCGGCGTTGAGGTCGCCCGGCGCATACACGTTCGGGTTGCCGGCAATCACGAACAGGTCCCACTCGAAGCGCATCGCGGCGGCGTCATTGCCGGCCTCGCGCCAGCGCACGATCTGTCCGAAACGGTTCGCTGCACGCGGGTTGGCGTCGTCGACCTGGGCGGCACTGCGGCCGCTGTTGTTGGTGAGCGCGCAATAGACCTCGTTGGTCGCCGGATGAACGGCGATCCATTCCGGGCGGTCCATCTTGGTCGCGCCCACGGCGTCGGCGGCCTGGCGGGTCTTGATCAGCACCGCGGCCTGGTCGGCGAAGCTCGGGTTTGCGGCCAACACCGGGTTGGCCTGCTTGTCGAGCAGCACCCACTCGCCGGTACCAATGAAGTCGCCCGCCGTGGCGCCGTTGTCGAACTTGGCCACATAGAGCTTGCCGCTATCGAGCAGGCGGCGGTTGGCGGCGTCCTTGCCCGGCACGAAGCGGCCGTCGGAGACGAACTTGTAGATGTAGTCGTTGACCTGGTCGTCGCCCATGTACACCACGATGCGGCGGTCGGCGGTGAAGGCGTAGGCACAGTTCTCGTGCTTGAAGCGACCGAGCGCGGTGCGCTTGACCGGCATCGAGGTCGGGTCGAAGGGGTCGATCTCCACCACCCAGCCGAAGCGGTTCGACTCGTTGGGCTCCTTCGCGTAGTCGAAGCGCTCGTCGAACTCTTCCCAGCGGTAGCTCGTGCCGCGCGCGCTGATGCCGTAGCGGCGCATCGACGCGTCGCGTCCATCCACCCCGCTGGTGGTGCCGAAGTAGCCGTTGAAGTTCTCTTCACAGGTGAGATAGGTGCCCCAGGGCGTGAAGCCGTTGGCGCAGTTGTTCAGCGTGCCGAGCACACGGGTGCCGGTGGGGTCGGCCTTGGTCCGCATCAGCGCATGGCCGGCGGCCGGGCCGCTGATCCGCATCGGCGTGTTGCCGGTGATGCGGCGGTTGTACTTCGAATTGAGGACGATCTCCCACCTGTTGCGGTGCTGGCGGATGTGGATGACCGCGGCGCCGTGGGCGTTCTGGGCCTTCAACACCTTGTCGGCCGTCCACGGTTCCATGAACTCGGCACCGAACAGGTACTCGTAGTTGGTGTACTCGTGGTTCATCACCAGCAGGCCTTCCTTGCTCGACTTGCCGTGAATCGGGAAGAAGTGCATGCCGTCATGGTTGTCGCCGATCTGGCGGGCCTGATCGGCGCCGCTGTTGCTGCCATCCGGCTTCCACCGCGGCGAGTCGGCGAACAGCGCATCGCCCCAGGCCGCGAAGATCTGCGCGCTGTAGCCCGGCGGAACGACGATGGCGTCGCCACGCGAGGCCGCCACCGGGGCAAAGCCGATCTTCGGCGTCTTGCGCGGCCCATTGTTGCCATAGCCGGCGCCCATGTGCTGATGCGCTTTCTGGGCGGCCTGCGCGGCGAGCGGCGCCGCGAGGAAGGCGGCGACACCGAGACCGAGACCGCTCTTCAGGAAGCCGCGGCGCGACACCACGCGCTCCACGACGTTCTGAAAGTGCTCGTTGTCGGAAAGGTTGCTGGGCAGGTCGTCGAGGTCGAACTGACTCATTGCGGGCTCCACGGATCGGGTTGCTGAAAGGAAGCCGGATTCTCGCGAGTGCCTATTTCAGTCCCGTGACCGTGATATGAAGATGTCTCGCAGGCGCCTGAAAGTTCAGGACAAAGGAATGATCGCCGGTGTGCGGCGGTCTGGGCGGCGGGCGCTATACTCCCGGGTTTCAAAGTGCCTTCAGTGTCGATGTCCGACCCCACCCCGATCTTCGCCGCCGACGGCCCGCTCGCCGCCGCGATCCCCGGTTTTCGCGCCCGTCCGCAGCAGATCGAGATGGCGCAGAAGATCGCCGAGGCGTTGCGCGACAACCGGGTGCTGGTGGCCGAGGCCGGCACCGGCACCGGCAAGACCTTCGCCTACCTGGTGCCGGCGCTGCTGGGCGGTGGCAAGGTCATCATCTCCACCGGCACCAAGACCTTGCAGGACCAGCTCTTCAACCGCGACCTGCCCACCGTGCGTGCAGCGCTCAAGGTGCCGGTGTCGATCGCGTTGCTCAAGGGGCGCGCCAACTACGTCTGCCATTACCACCTCGAGCGCAATGCCCGCGACGGTCGCTTCCTGACCGCGCAGGATGCCGCCGATCTGCGCGCCATTGGCCGCTTTGCCAAGCTCACACAGACGGGCGACAAGGCCGAATGCACCGACGTGCGCGAGGACTCGCTGGCCTGGATCGCCGCCACCTCGACGCGGGACAACTGCCTCGGCCAGGACTGTCCGCACAAGGACGAATGCTTCGTGATGCAGGCGCGGCGCAACGCGATGGAGGCCGACGTGGTGGTGGTCAATCACCACCTGTTCTTCGCCGACGTGATGCTGCGTGACGAGGGCATGGGCGAGCTGCTGCCGGCCTGCAACGCGGTGATCTTCGACGAGGCGCACCAGTTGCCGGAGACCGCGAGCCTGTTCTTCGGCGACAGCGTATCCACCGCCCAGGTCCTGGAGCTGGCGCGCGACACGCGCTCCGAGACCGTGGCCGCGGCGCGCGACTGCGTGGCGATGATCGATCAGACGCGCAACCTGGAAAAAGCCGCGCGCGACCTGCGCCTGGTGTTCGGCACCGAGCCGGCGCGCCTGTCCGCCGCCCAGGCTGCCGAGCGCGAGGGCTTCGACGCCATGGTCGAGGCGCTCGAGAAGGCGCTGGCCGACTTCCAGGCCGTGCTCGACACCCAGGCCGAGCGCTCCGAAGGGCTGGCCAGCTGCCTGCGCCGCAGCGAGGAGATGGCCGAACGATTGGCGAACTGGCGCAACCCGGAAGCGAAGGAGCTGATTCGCTGGGTGGAGGTCTTCACCCAGTCGCTGGCACTCAACGCGACCCCGCTGCATGTGTCGGACGTATTCAAGCGCCAGCTCGAGGGGCACCCGCGCGCTTGGGTGTTCACTTCCGCCACGCTGGCCGTGGGCAAGGCCGATTTCGGCCACTATTGCCGCGAGCTGGGCCTGGCGTGGATGGATCCGCCGCCGCTCACCGCGGTGTGGGGCAGTCCCTTCGATTACGCCGAGCAGGCGCTGCTGTACGCGCCTGCCGGCATGCCCGAGCCCAACGCGCCCGACTACACCGAGCGCGTCGCCCGCGTCGCGCTACCGTTGATCCGCGCCGCGCGCGGCCGCGCCTTCGTGCTGTGCACCTCCCTGCGCGCGATGCGCCGCATCCACGAGCTCATCCTCGAGGGCCTCCAGCAGGGCGGCGACACGCTGCCGGTGCTGCTGCAGGGCGAGGGCTCGCGTACCGAACTGCTCGAACGCTTTCGGCGCCTTGGCAATGCGGTGTTGGTGGCGAGTCAGAGCTTCTGGGAAGGCGTGGACGTGCCGGGCGATGCACTGTCGCTGGTCGTCATCGACAAGCTGCCCTTCGCACCCCCTGACGACCCGGTGCTGGCCGCACGCGTCGAACACATGCAGAAGCAGGGCCTGAGCCCCTTCGTCCATCACCAGCTGCCCCGCACGGTGATCAACATGAAACAGGGCGCGGGGCGCCTCATCCGCACCGAGCGCGATCGTGGCGTGCTGTGCGTGTGCGATCCGCGCATGATCGAAAAGTCCTACGGCAAGGTCGTGTGGCGCAGCCTGCCGCCGATGCGGCGCACCCGGATGGAGGCCGACGCGGTGGCCTTCCTCGAGCGGCTGCCGCCGCCGCGACAGGGCGACTGAGGCCCGTCTGTTGTATCCTCTCGGGTCACGCAACCCGACCCCGACCGCGGCTTCTCGATGAACGTTTTCGGCTTCGCCGGCTGGTCCGGCTCCGGCAAGACCACCCTGGTGGAAAAGCTCATTCCCGAGTTCACCGGGCGCGGTCTGCGAGTGTCGGTGATCAAGCACGCCCACCACGGTTTCGATCTCGACAAACCCGGCAAGGACTCCTGGCGCCACCGCGAGGCCGGCGCCACCCAGGTCCTGATGCTGTCCAACGAGCGCTGGGTGCTGATGCACGAGCTGCGCGGCGCGCCCGAGCCGACGCTGGAGGCGCAGTTGCGCCTGCTCGAACCCTGCGACCTGGTGCTGATCGAAGGTTACAAGGCCGCCGCCGTGCCCAAGGTCGAGATCCACCGTCCGACGCACGGCAAGCCGCCGCTGTGGCCGGAGAACCCGCACGTGGTCGCGGTCGCCACCGATGATGCCGGCATCGACTGTCCGCTGCCGCGCCTGCCCCTCAACGAGCCGGCGCGCGTCGCCGAGTTCATCCTCGACTACTTGAAGATTCAATGAACGCCAACATGCTCTCCTTCGATGAGGCCTACGAGAAGCTGCTCGGCTTCGTCCGCCCGGTGCGCGAGATCGAGCAGGTGGACGCGATGTTCGCCACCGGCCGCGTCCTCGCCGTCGCCCAGCACGCCTCGATCAACCAGCCGCCAATGGACAACTCCGGCATGGACGGCTACGCGCTGCGTGCCGCAGACGTGCCGGCGGCCGGCACCCGGTTGCCGGTGAGCCAGCGCATCCCGGCCGGCAGCGTGGGGTACGAGCTCGCCCCGGGCACCGCCGCCCGCATCTTCACCGGCGCAGCGCTGCCGCCGGGTGCCGACGCCGTGGTGATGCAGGAGCTGTGCGAGCATGATGGCGAGCACGTCATCGTCAACACCATCCCCCAGGTCGGTGAAGCCGTGCGGCGCAGGGGCGAGGACATGGCGGTGGGCGAACTGGTGCTGCCGGCCGGCATCCGCCTGAGCCCGCAGGCGGTGGCGCTGGCAGCATCGATCGGTCTGGCGCAGCTGCCGGTCTTGAGGAGGGTGAAGGTGGCGATGTTCTCCACCGGGTCCGAACTCGTGATGCCGGGCGAGCCACTGCCGCCGGGCGCCATCTACAACTCCAACCGCTTCATGCTGCGCGGCCTGCTCGCCGAGCTGGGCTGCGAGATCGAGGACTTCGGCATCGTGCCCGACCGCCTCGACGCCACCCGCGAGGTCCTGCGCCGCGCCGCGCAGGGACACGACCTGATCCTCACCAGTGGCGGCGTGTCGGTAGGCGAGGAGGATCATGTCAAGCCCGCGGTCGAGGCCGAAGGCAGCCTCGACATGTGGAAGATCGCGATGAAGCCGGGCAAGCCGCTGGCCTACGGCAACGTGCATGGCGCGGCCTTCATCGGGCTGCCCGGCAACCCGGTGTCGAGCTTCGTGACCTTCCTGATGATGGTGCGTCCCTTCCTGCTCGCGACCCAGGGTGTGCGCGAGGTGGCGCCGACGGCGCTGATGCTGCGGGCCGATTTCGACTGGCCGAAACCCGACCGCCGCCGCGAATTCCTGCGCGCGCGCATGAATGCGCAGGGGGGCGTCGAGCTCTTCGCCAACCAGGGCTCGGCCGCCCTCAACTCCACGGTGTGGGCCAACGGCCTGGTCGATATTCCGGCCGCCACTGCGATCGCCCGCGGCGAGCCGGTCCGCTTCCTGCCCTACGGCGAGCTGCTGCATTGAACGAGTCCTCACGGACGAGCGAGACGATGACCATGACGATGAAGGTGAAGATTCTGTATTTTGCCAGCCTGCGCGAAGCCCTCGGCGCGTCTGGCGAGGAGCTGGCCCTGCCCGCCGGCGTCGATACGGTCGGTGCGTTGCGCGCCCACCTGGCCGCACGCGGCGAGGCCTGGCAGGCGATGGCGGGTGGCCGCAACCTGCGGGCGGCGGTGAATCAGCGCATGGCGGGCCTCGAGGCCGCGATCGCGGCCGGCGACGAAGTGGCCTTCTTCCCGCCGGTGACCGGAGGCTGAAGCATGAGCGCGCGCAATGAAGTGAGCGTTCAGGAGGAAGACTTCGATGTCGGTGCCGAGATCGCGGGCCTTGGCGAGGGGCGGCGTGATGTCGGTGCGGTGGCCAGCTTTGTCGGTCTGGTGCGCGACGTCAACGACGGCAGCGGCGTGTCGGCGATGACGCTGGAGCATTATCCGGGCATGACCGAGCGCGCCCTCGAGGACATCGTTGCCGACGCGCGTCGTCGCTGGTCGGTGCTGGGCGCCCGCGTCATTCATCGCTACGGCCGGCTCGAGCCGGCCGACCGCATCGTGTTCGTCGGCATCGCGAGTGCCCACCGCGGTGATGCATTCGCGGCCTGCGAATTCATCATGGACTACCTCAAGACGCGTGCGCCATTCTGGAAGCGGGAGGAGACGCCGCAGGGTGCGCGCTGGGTCGATGCACGCGAGGCCGATGACTCGGCCGCGGCGCGTTGGGAGGGAGCGGAGCAGGGCGCCCTCGGCACGGACAAGGGCATCGTCGAGAGCTGGGACGAGGTCGAGCAGCGACGCTGAGGCCGCGCGCAGCCAGTGACGAAAACGGCGCCTTGCGGCGCCGTTCTTGCAGATCGGGCGTGGCCCGAGACGGGCTGCTTACTTGCGGCCCTTGCTGCCCTGCTGGGTGAAGGCCTGGAAGGCTTCGGTCGAGGCGCGGGTCATCTGCTCGAAGGCGGCGCGGGTCGTGTCCATCGCCGTCTGCATCGCGCCGAGGGCGTTCTGGTCCGAGATCGGCATGCCCTTGAACATCTTCTGCATCGCCTCGAACATGTCGGTGCTGCCGCTGGTGAGCTGCTCGCCCACGAGCTTGCCGAACTCGGCCTGCGTGGTGGCGGAGATCTCGGCGATCTCACGGGCACACGCGAGCATCTTCTCGGTCGTGCTCTGCGCGTACTGCGCACGCAGTTCCATCATGCCTTTCGGGTCCTTGACGGTCGACAGCGCCTTGGCGTTCTCGACGCCTTCCTCGAACAGGCGCTTGGCGGTATTGACCTGGATTTCCATGATGCGCTGCGAGTTCTCGATCGACATCTGGGCCAGACGCATGGCGGCCTCGAGGTTCTTCTTCTGAAGTTCGTTGAACTGGTCTTGTTTGGTAGCCATAAGCAATCTCCACTCGCGCGACATTGGATTGATTAGAAGGTGGCGAGGCGTCCATTGCGCAATGCCGTGCCGATCTCCAATGCGACCGGCCGGCCGCGCCCTATCCCTGCGCCTCAGTCGCGACAATAGCACAGGCGCGCCGCGGCATCGGTTTCGGGCAAAGACAAAGACGCGAAACAGGGCGCCCGTGTTGCGTCGCGGAAACAATGCGCCGATGGCGGGGGGCGTCAGCGGATGCGGGCGCGGTTGTCAAGATTCCGGTCAGGGTCGCCGGGGGCATCGGCCGCGTGCAGCGGGAACCAGGTCTCGAGTTCGTGGCCCACGGCGTCGATCGCCGCCTCGAGCCCGGACTCCAGTCGCCCGCCCCGGCAGGCGGCGCCGAGCGGCTCGACGATGGCGTGCCAGTGCGCCGCATCGACGTGGCGCGCGAGGCCGCGGTCGGCGACGATCTCGATCAGGTGCTCGGCAAGCTGAACGTAGATCAGCACCCCATTGTTGTATTCGGTATCCCACACGCGCTGCTTGCCAAACACGGTGATTGCGCGGTCGCGAACGATGTCGCCGATCGCTTCGCCGTGACGCAGGTTGCGCCACAGGTAGCGCAGCGGCAGGCTGGCCTCGACGCACAGGCAGATCTGTCCGCTGTGGCGTCGCTCGCTCGCGCTCACACGTTGTTCGAGGCGATCGAGGCCGTCTTCGCCGAGTGCGCGGAAGGCGTCGTCGGCGTCCAGCCAGAGGTGGCGGGCGAGGCGGCTCAGGGCTTCCAGGCTCAGGACGCTCATCTACCAGCCCCCCGAGGCGCCGCCGCCACCGAAACTGCCGCCACCGCCCGAGCGAAAGCCTCCGCCGCCGCGCCCGCCGCCGCCCCGGCCACCGCCCCAGATCACCGGGCCGCTGCCGCGATGAAAGCCCCCGCTACCGCCGCCACGGCCGCCGGCACCGGTGGCGAGCACCAGCGCAAACACCGCGGCGATGACGCCGGCGATGCCCGCCAGCACGAGACTACCGGTGATGAGCTTGGCCACCACGCCGATGGCGCCGCCGGTGGCGATGGCGCCGAGTTTGCGGCCGAGCACGCCGATCAGGATGGAACCCAGCACTGGAACGGCGACGAAGAGGAAGGCGGCCAGATCCTCGAAGGCGAAATCGCCGCCGGTGTCCTGGCGGGCAGGCAGCGGCAGCTCCTCGCCGCGGATGAGGGCCATCAGGCCTTCGACACCGGCATCGAGCCCGCCGGCAAAGTCGCCGGTGCGAAAGGCTGGGGTGATCAGGCGATCGATGATGCGGTAGGCCGCGAGGTCGGGGACGGCGCCTTCGAGGGCACGTGCGACCTCGATGCGCACCTTGCGGTCGTCCTTGGCGACGATGAGCAGGATGCCGTCGCCGATCTCGGAGCGGCCGATCTTCCAGGTGTCGGCCACGCGCCACGCATAGGCCGCGATGTCCTCGGGGGCGGTGGTCGGCAGCAGCAGGACGACGATCTGGCTGCCGCGTTCGGCCTCGAAGGCGGCGAGCTTGCCCTCGAGTGCGCGCAGCTGGCTCGGATCCAGGGTCGCGCTGCGGTCGATCACCCGCGCCTGCAGTTCGGGCACCGGCTGCAGGTTCTGCGCCAGGGCCGCCGCCTGGACCAGCAGCGCCAGTGCGGGCAGCAGCAACAGCGCCAGCAGCCGATGCCAGCCGGCGCTGCGCCGCCGCGCCGCGGTCAAGGGTGCCGGCACGCCGGCAGGGTGGGGCGCAGCAGGCGAGGCGGGCAGCAGCGCCACCGTGAGGCCTGCGGACAGCGCGCTCACCGCGGTCAGCGCGCGCCGCCGCTGCCCTGGCCGCCGAAGTCCACGCGGGGCGGCGCAGCGATGTCGGCCTCGTTGGCGACCGTGAAGCCCGCCTTCGGCCTGTAGCCGAACACCATCGCGGTCAGGTTGGTGGGAAAGCTGCGCGCGAGCACGTTGTAGGCCTGCACCGACTCGATGTAGCGGTTGCGGGCCACGGTGACCCGGTTCTCGGTGCCTTCGAGCTGCACGCGAAGGTCCTGAAAGCCCTGGTTGGCGCGCAGGTTGGGGTAGTTCTCCGACACCGCGAGCAGGCGCGACAAGGCGCTGCCGAGCTGGCCCTGAGCTTGCTGGAAGCGCTCCATCGCCAGCGGATCATCGAGCATCTCGGGGGTGAGCTGTATCGCGGTCGCACGCGAGCGTGCCTCGATCACCCGGGTCAGGGTCTCCTGCTCGAAGTTCGCCTCGCCCTTGACCGTCTCCACCAGGTTCGGGATCAGGTCCGCGCGGCGCTGGTACTGGTTCAGGACCTCGGCCCAGCTGGACTTGGTCTGTTCATCCAGGCGCTGGAAATCGTTGTAGCCGCAGCCGCCCAGCAGCAGGCTGGCGCTGAGCACGGCAACGGCGCTGAAGTGACGCGCGCCGGTGTTGCGCTTTGCGGGGGGCGTCGTTGAACGTGCGGGCGTGGTGGCGGCAAGCATGGTGTGACTCCCTGGTCTGTTGATGCTGGCGTCGTCGAACTGTACCAGTGCGCGACCGTCACGGGGCCTGGCGGCCGAGCCCGAATTCTTGTTTTTCCTCAAGGCGGGCGCATTCCGGCCTGAATAGGATTCACCTCGCTGCGAGTCCGGCCGCAGGTCATGTCCGGATCCCAACCGATGGAAGAGATCACGATGTTCCAGAATGATGTTCACCCCTTCGATGCGCGTGGCGTCGCCAAGCGCTTCCGCCATGCGGCGATCTTCGGCGCCCTCGAGTCCCTGGAGGACGGCGAGGTCATGCGTTTCGTCAATGACCACGACCCCGTGCCTCTGCTGGGCCAGATCCAGCAGCGCTATGGCAACCAGGTCGGCATCAACTACGTCGCCCGCGAGCCGGGCAACATCGTCATCGATTTCACCATCCAGCTCGGCGCGCCCGCTGCAGCCGGCATTCCGGCCGCAGCGGCGGCAACGGGTAGCTGCGGCGGTGGCGGCCACGGCTGCGGCTGCTCGAGCAGCTAAGGCTTGCGGTACTTGCGGAAGATCGCGCGCGCATCGGCCTGCGCGCGCTCCAGCGTGCAGATCGACGGATCGTCGTCGTGCCCGCTGAAGAAGTCGTCGGCCTGGGCGGCCATCACCAGCTTGATGGCCGCCTCCTCACTCTGGTCGTAGCGCTCGTAGAGCAGGGTGGCGACCTCGTCGAGGTGCTGTTCGTAGCTCATCGGCATCGCGCGTTCTCCCTCAGCGCATCGTCACGAATTCTTCCGCACTGGTCGGGTGGATCGCGATCGTGTCGTCGAAATCCGCCTTGCGCGCCCCCATCTTCACCGCCACCGCAAAGCCCTGCAGCATCTCGTCGGCGCCGTCGCCGATGACGTGGGCGCCGACGATGCGCTCCTCGGGGCCGGCACACACCAGCTTCATCGCGGTCTTCGGCCGATGTTCGGTGAGGGCGTGATACATGCCGGTGAAGCGCGTCGTGTACACCTTGACGTCCGCGAGCCGGCTGCGGGCCTCGTCCTCGGTCAGTCCCACGGTGCCGATCGGCGGATGGCTGAAGATGACCGTCGGAATGGTGTCGTAGTCGAGCCGGCTGTCAGGCTGGTTCAGAAACAGTCGGGCCGCCAGCCGCCGCCCGGCGGCGATGGCCACCGGGGTCAGCTCGGCACGGCCAGTGATGTCGCCGATGGCGTAGATGCCGGGCACGGTGGTGTTCTGGAAGGCATCGGTGGCGATCACGCCCTTGTCGTCAGCGGCGAGACCGGCCGCCTCCAGTCGGAGCGCGCCGGTGTTCGCCCGGCGGCCGGTCGCCCACACGAGTGCGTCCACCTCCAGCATACCGCCATCGCCGCAATCGAGGCGGAGCGTGCCGTCGGCCTGGCGGCTGACACCCCGTAACTGGGTGCCGAAGTGCAGGCGCACGCCGTCCTCCTGCATCTGTGCCATCAGCTCGTCGCGCAGCATGGCGTCGAACGGCCGCAGCAGATGGGGCCCGCGCACGAGCATGCTGACCTCGCTGCCCAGGCCGTTGAACACGCCGGCCAGTTCGACCGCGATGTAGCCCGCACCGACCACGGCGACGCGGCGGGGCTGCTGTTCGAGCGCAAAGAAGCCGTCCGAGTCGATGCCCAGTTCGGCGCCCGGGATGTCGGGCACCAGCGGCCTGCCGCCGGTGGCAATGACGATGTGCGGGGCGCTGAAGCGCTCGCCGTCGACCTCGATCGTGCGGGGGTCCACGAAGCGGGCAAAGCCGCGCACGACATCGACGCCGGCCTTGTCGAGCATGCTGGCGTAGATGCCGTTCAGTCGCGTGATGTAGGCATCACGGTGCGCCTTCAGGGTGTTCCAGTCGAAATGCACCTCCCCCATGCTGAAACCGTAGCCGGGCGCGTCGCGCAGGGTCTGCGCGATGCCCGCAGCGTACCACATCACCTTCTTGGGCACGCAGCCCACATTGACGCAGGTGCCGCCGAGTCGGCCCGCCTCCACCACCAGCGCGCGGGCGCCGTATTCCGCCGCACGCCGTGCCGTCGCCACGCCGCCGCTGCCGCCGCCGATGGCGATGTAGTCGTAGTTCTTCATTGCTCACTCCGATCCTGTTGCGTCCGTGAAGCAGATCCCCTCGCCGGGCAGGGGTTCGCCAACGGCCGCATTTTCGCCCGGCTGCGCCGGTCTGGGGGCGTGATTTGGCGGCGGCGGGCGAGGGGCTCGCACGGCCTTGTCACCATCCTGGTCAAAGAGAATAAAAAGATAACTTTATATTCTTTTGAGATCTTTAAGGCCTCGGTTAAGGTGCTGCGATCTGAATTCTGCACCGCAACACCGAATCATGCCCCTTCCCGAAAGTGTTCATGCACTGATCGTCGGCGTCGTGTTGATCGGTCTGTTCGTCACTTTCGTGCGCGAATGGGTCAAGCCCGACGTCGCCGTCATTGCGGCGGTCGCGCTGCTGCTGGCGCTCGGCCTGCTCACGCCCGCGAAGGTGCTGAGCGTGTTCAGCAACAGCGCGCCGATCACCATCGTCTGCCTGTTCATCATCAGCGGCGCGCTCGGGCGCACCGGCTGCGTGGATCGACTCGGAGAATGGATCGGCAATCTCGCCGGCCACAGCGAGCGCCGCCTTCTCATTGCAATGCTGCTGGTCGGGGTGACGGTGTCGCCCTTCATCAACAACACGCCGGTGGTGATGGTGATGATTCCGGCCGTGATCGCCATGGCCGGACGCTTCGCGGTGGCGCCCTCGCGCCTGCTGATTCCCCTGTCCTACGCCACCATCCTCGGCGGCATGGTCACCATGGTCGGCACCTCGACCAACATCCTGGTCGACGGCGTTGCCCGCGACATGGGGCTGGCGCCCTTCTCGATGTTCGAGATCTCCGCGCCGGCGCTGGTGATGGCCTTGATCGGCTGCGCCTTCATGGCCGTTTTCGCGCAGCGCTTCCTGCCCGTGCGCGAGACCCTGACCCAGCAGTTCAGCGGCAGCAGTGACCGGCTGTTCATGACCGAGCTGTTCGTGCCCGAGAACTCGCGCCTGGCCGGTCGCACGCTCAAGGAGGCGCGGCTGTCGAACGGTGTCATCAAGGTGCTGAAGCTGTTCCGTGGCGAGGACGAGCTGTCGGCGCCGGCGCCGGAGACCCGCCTCGAGGTGGGCGACCGCCTGATCGTGCATACGCGCAGTAGCGCGATGGTGGACCTGCGCAGCACCGACCTCGTCGGACTCCGCGTGCACAGTCCGCCGGCGGCCGACCCGCATGACCTCGAGACCCTGCGCCGGCGCGACGTGGTGATCGTCGAAGCCCTGGTCGGGCAGACCTCGCGCTACGTGCAGCGCCCGATCCGCGACCTGGACCTCGCGGCGCGCTATGGCATCCATCTCATCGCCGTGCATCGCCGCAATGCCTCGATCCCGGATGTGGGCGACGACTTCCAGCTCCAGTTTGGCGACGTGTTGCTGGTCGAAGGCACGCCGACGCAGATCAAGCGCTTCTGCGACAACGGCGACCTGTTCGCGATCACCGACGGCAAGGTCAGCGCCACCCGCAGCACCAAGGCACCGGTCGCGCTCGCCACCATCGCCGGCGTGATGCTGCTGGCGGCCTTCAACGTAATGCCGATCGAGGGGCTGGCCATCATCGGCGCGGCGGTGGTGCTGATCACCGGCTGCATCCGCGCCGATGAGGCCTACAAGGCCGTGGAGTGGCCGATCATCGTGCTCATCTTCGGCATGCTCGCGATCAGCATCGCGATGCGTGACTCGGGGCTCGCGGCCCTGCTGGCGGGCAGCCTGGTGACGGTCGGGGAGGGACTGTCGCCGTGGATGATGCTCTCGCTGGTGATCCTGATGACCTCGATCGCCACCGAGTTCATCAGCAACAACGCGGTGGCGGTGCTGTTTACGCCGGTGGTCATCGGCGTTGCCCAGCACCTGGGGGTGGATCCGCGCCCCTTCGTGGTGGGGGTGATGTTCGCCGCGAGCGCGAGCTTCGCCACCCCGATCGGCTACCAGACCAATACGCTGGTCTACAGCGCGGGCAACTACCGCTTCGCCGACTTTGCCCGCCTCGGCATCCCGATGAACCTCATCGTGTGGGCCACGACCAGCGTGCTGATTCCGCTGTTCTGGCCGCTGCGCGCGCTGTGAGCGCGAGCGCTCACAGCGCCTGCTCGATGGCTTTCAGCACTTCCGGGGCGTCGGGCTTCACCCGGCTCGGGAAGGACGCGACGACGCGGCCGTTGCGGTCGATCACGTACTTGTGGAAATTCCAGCGCGGTGCCGAGGACTGGCGCGCGATCTCGCGGAACAGCGGATGGGCCTTGTCGCCGGTCACCGAGATCGGCGCGAACATGTCGAAGCTGACGCCGAAGTTGGTGAAGCAGACTTCGGCCGTCTCGGCCTCGTCGTCCGCCTCCTGGCGGAAGTCGTCGGACGGGAAGCCCGCCACCTTCAGTCCTCTGTCCTTGAATCTCTGGTGCACCGCCTCGAGCTCTCGGAACTGGCCGGTGAAGCCGCAATGGCTTGCGGTATTGACGACGAGCACCGCTTGCCCGCCGAAGCGCGCGGCCAGATCGACCACCTCGTCCGAATGCAGGCGCCGCATTTCATGGCCGAACATCGGACTGGCTGACGCCTCCTGATCGGCAAGCGCGGGGGCGCACAGCGCCGCCATGGCGGCAGGCAGAAACAGGCGGCGGAAGGTCTCGTGCAGCATGGTTTCATCTCCGGTTGGGGTGCCAGATAGACCACGGCCTGTGCTGCCGGTTCGCCCGCTCAGGCGATGCGGAAGCTGCCCACCGTCTGTGACAGTTCGCGCGCGGCATGCTCGAGGGTGTCCACCTCGCCGGCGACGAAACTTGCCGCAGCCTCGGTCTCGTCGGCGAGGCCGGCCACCGAGTCGACCGCCGCCGCAATGTGTCGCGCAGCGATGCTCTGCTCACCGAGACTGGCCGCGATCGCCCCAAATACCTGCTCGACACGGCTCGCGTCTTCGGTGATGCGCCCGATCGATGCACCCGCCTCGGCGGCGAGCTCGGTGCCCTTGCCGACGCGCTCGACGGCCGACTCGATGTTGGCCAGCGCCTGCGCCTTGCTCGCCTGGATGTCGTCGATCATGCTGGCGATCTCCTCGGTCGCGGCCGCGGTGCGTTCGGCGAGCTTGCGCACCTCGTCGGCGACGACCGCGAAGCCGCGGCCCTGTTCGCCGGCCCGCGCGGCCTCGATGGCGGCATTGAGGGCGAGCAGATTGGTCTGGCCAGCGATGTCCTTGATCAGGCCGACGACTTCGGCGACGCGGTCGGACTGGTTGCCCAGTTCCTCGACACTGTCGGCCGAATGCTGGATGGTGCCGGCGATGCCCGTGATCTGGTCGATTGCCGCCTGTACGATGCCGGCGCCGTTGCGCGCCGAGGCCCCCGACTCGGCGGCCAGGGTGCGCGCCTGCTCGGCATCGCTCGCGAGGCGGGCCATCTCGTTGGTGAGGGCGTCGACCGAGGCCGAGATGTCGCTGGTGGCGCCGCGCTGCTGGCGCATGCGTTCGGCGGCGACGCCCGAATGATGATCGAGCGCCTGCGCGCTGCTGGCGACCGCCTGCGCCTCGCGGTTGAAGCGCTCGAGCGTGGCGGCCAGCTTGCCCTGCATGTCGATGACCGAACGCAGCAGGCTGGAGTCGCTCGCATGCTTGTCGAGCGGGCGCAGGTCGCCTTCGCCGATCCGTACCGCGAACTCGCCGACCCGCGCGGCCTCGATGGCCTCGCGCTCCAGGCGCAGTGCCATGTACATCAGCATGCTGGCCTGCACCACGACGTAGGCCGCGTGCCCGAACACCCGCATCAGCGACGGACCGCTGTCGAACACATAGACGCCCCAGTTGAGGGCCTGCAGGGTGTTGAATGCAAGGTGATGGACCGCGATCAGCAGGGCGGCGAGCAGGATGGGGCGCCAGTCGCGGTAGTAGAGCAGGAAGGCGAGCAGCACGAAGATTCCGAAGTGAGCCTCGATCACGCCGCCGAACTGCTGGATCGTCAGCGCGGAGAACACCATGAAGGCCGCCGCGATCGCGCACCGCGACAGCAATGAGCCAGGGGCGAGCGAAGCCAGTGCGCTCGGCACCAGCAAGGCGGGCAGGCCGACGGCGATGCCGACCAGCCAGCTGTCGGTGTAGGCGGCGATGCCCAGCGTCAGGAGGAAATGCGCGCCGAGGAAGGCGAGCATCAGACGGTCGGCGGCAGCACGAAAGCTGTGCAGGACGTCGGGAGAGTCGGAGTGCGTGGACATGAGGATTTCCTGGATTGGGTCGTGTGCCGTTTCAGCGCACGATGCACGCATCGGCGGGCGGTGCGGTGAGGGCATGCCAGCCCAGCACCGCGCCGCTGTAGGCGATCCAGAACGCGAGTGCGACCCAGGCCAGGCGGCGGCGAACGACGCCGCCTGGCGCCGCCTGAGGGCGGTCGGGCCGGTGTCGATTCGAGGCGTGCTGCGTTCCAGCGCTAAACATGTCCGGCTTGAACGGCAGGCCCTGGCGAAACTTTAGGCGCTGAACGGCGGCGGGGCCGTCGGCGATCGAGGTCCCCGATCCGGAGCCGCGATCGCATCGACCCCCATGGCCGTGCCGATGGCGATAGGCTTGCTCTAGAGCAGCGCGACCGCGTCCTTCTCGCCACGCTCATAGACGACGTTCGCACGGCCCACCAGCAAGGGGTCGAGTGCGCCGATGCGGTCGAGGTCCTTGCTGGTGTAGGGCAGCCGGTGCAGCACGTAACGCAGGGCGTTGAGACGCGCGCGCTTCTTGCAGTCCGACTTCACCACCGTCCACGGCGAATCGGCGGTGTCGGTGTAGAAGAACATGGCCTCCTTGGCCTTGGTGTAGTCGTCCCACTTGTCCAGTGATGCGAGGTCGATGGGCGACAGCTTCCACTGCTTGAGCGGATGCGATTCGCGCTCCTGGAAGCGGCGCCGCTGCTCCTCGCGGCTCACCGAGAACCAGAACTTGATCAACTGGATGCCGCTGCGCACGAGGTTGCGCTCGAACTCCGGCACCTGGCGCATGAACTCGTTGTACTCGTCCGGCGAGCAGAAGCCCATCACGCGCTCGACACCGGCGCGGTTGTACCACGAGCGGTCGAACAGCACGATCTCGCCGGCGGTGGGCAGGTGCTGGATGTAGCGCTGGAAATACCACTGGCCGCGTTCCTGTTCCGAGGGCTTCTCGAGTGCGACCACGCGCGCGCCGCGCGGGTTGAGGTGTTCCATGAAGCGCTTGATGGTGCCGCCCTTGCCGGCCGCGTCGCGGCCTTCGAACAGGATCACCACGCGCTGGCCGGTTTCCTTGACCCAGGCCTGCAGCTTGAGCAGTTCGACCTGCAGGCGGTACTTCTGCTTCTCGTAGGCCTTGCGCGACATCAGGTTGCGGTAGGGGTAGCCGCCCTGGCGCCAGTCTTCGGCGAGCTCGTCGTCGGGGTGGGCGTCGGCTGCCGGCGTGCCACCGTCGGCGCGCATCAGGGCGCGCCGCAATGCATGGATGTCGTCCGGCGAGGCCCCGGCAAGGATCGCCTCGAGCGCGCGCGTGGCCTGTTTCGGGTCGCGCTGCACGGCGGTCTTCAGGATGTCCGTCACCGCGGTGAGTTTCGAGTCTTCTGCCGCTTCGGTCGCCTGCTCGATCTCGAACGCCTCGATTGCGGCCTTGGTCAGCGCTGGCGCAGTGTCGCCCTCGCTGACCTTGCGCACCGAGGGTCTGCGCCTGGGTTTGGCCGGCGCGGACGCGGCGGGCTTGTCCGAGGCGTATTTGTCGGGGGTGTGCACCGGGTCCTTCTGGTCCATGTGAATCCTCCTCTTACTATCTTGACATTCTATTCCTCACTGCCTGGTCACGGGTGTGGCAGGTTTGTCGGGCAATGAACGCTAGAATTGCGCCTCTTTCGCCATCCGGACCCGCGGCTGCCGTGCCGCGCCTGCTTCCATGCCGCTGACCCCCCAAGCCCGCTCCCTGCTCGACATGGCCTATCGTGTCGGCGCGCCGCGTTTTCACGACCTGGGCGAGGCCCAGGCGCGGCACTCGTTTCACAAGCTCCAGTTCGCGTTTCGCCCCGAGCCGCCGCCGGTGGCGTCCACGCTGGAGGTGCCCATGGCGCGGCCCGATGGCAGCGCGCTGCTTGGCCGCCTGTACCGACCGCTGTCCAGCCATGCAGAGGACCGCCTGCCGCTGCTGATCTACTTTCATGGCGGCGGCTGGTGTGTGGGCGACGTTCCCAGTTATGACGTGCTGTGCCGGCAACTGGCGAATGCGTCCGCCTGCGCGGTGCTGTCGGTCGAGTATCGGCTGGCGCCCGAGCATCCCTTTCCGGCGGCGGTGAACGATGCCGCGTTCGCCTTCGATTGGGCCGTCGAGCAGGCCGACCTGCTGGCCATCGACGCAGAGGCCATCGCCCTTGGTGGTGACAGCGCAGGTGGCAATCTGTCCATCGTCACCGCGCTCGCGTTGCGCGGCCAGGCGGTCCAGCCCGGCATGCTGTTGCTGATCTACCCGAGCACCGAGATCATCAGCACGCGCGCCTCGCGCGAGCGCTATGCCGACGGCTTCTTCCTCGATCGCGGCACGCTCGAGTGGTTCTTCGCGCGTTACCTGCCGGAGGGCAACACCGAGGACTGGCGGGCTTCGCCGATGCGCGCGGCCTCACTGGCCGGCTTGCCGCCGATGCTGCTGGTGAGCGCCGAGTTCGATCCGCTCGTCGATGACTGCGCCGCCTTTGCAGAGCGTGTGCGCGCGGAGGGTGGGGTGGTCGACTACGTCGAGATTCCCGGCGTGGTGCATGGCTTTCTCACCCTCGGCAAGGTCTTCCCCGAGGCCGGTGAGGTGATCGAGATGGCGGCACGAACGCTGCGCCGCCATCTGCTGCCGGGCGCCGGCTGAGCCTTGCGGATTGCGGCGGGGCTTCAGCCGCACACGGCGGCGATCATCTCCTGGCGCATCTCACGCGCCGCGGTCATCAACGCCCGAAAGGCGTCCTGGTCGAGGTCGCCGAGGCTGGCCTCGAGCAGCTCGGGGCGTCGCTGCACACCGAGCAGGGTGTCGAAGGGGTTGGGGGTCTCGGCCGCGAGGGTGGCGATGAAGATGACGTCGCCGAGCGCGGCCGGCGGCCATTCGGTGTGCGCGGTCGGGTCGGCCGCGCAGGCGTCCACGACGAGCTCGGGCAGGTCGAAGGCCTCCATCACGGCATTTCGCACGGGCTCGTCCCACAGCGAGACCACCTCGGCGAAGCGGTTCATGTTGCCTTCGATCGCCGGATAGCGCGCGGCACGGGCGAGCAGGTAGAACTGGCCGACATTCAGCATCAGGCCCGCAAGCAGGGCCGCGTCCGGTGTGTCGCGCTTGAGGTGGCGGGCAAAGGCGTAGGCCCAGGCGGCGACGTCGATGGAGTGCATCCACAGGCCGGTGGCGACCAGGCGCATCTGGCGCGAGCGGTGGTCACGCGCGAGCTGTTCGGCGGCGACCGCGTAGGCCAGGCAGCGCAGGGTGGATAGCCCGATGCGGCCAATGGCGTCGTCGACGCTGTTGATCTCGCCGCGGTAGGGGTTCAGCAGCAAGGTGTTGGCCATGCGGATGACCTTGGCCGCCAGCACCGGCTCGGTCTTGACCACGTGGGCAATGGCCGACAGCGAACTCTCGGGGTCGTCCGCGAGCTTCTTGATGCGCAGGGACAGGTCGAACACCGTCGGGAAGCTCAACACCCCGTCACGCAGTTCTTCCTCGATCTGCTGCGCGAAAGCCTCGGTCTGCGTTTCGAATTCTTCCATGTCGGGGTCGGTTCCTGCGAAGTTCGGTGGCGGTGTGCTCAGGCCGCGGCGGGCGAGATCGGCGCCTAGTCTAGCGGGCCCGCCATCGGCCGGGGCGTGCATATCCCACGGTCGCGCTCCGGTTCAGGGCTGGGTCAGACGCGCGCGTCCGTTCTCCAGTCCCTCGACCTGGGCCAGGGTGGCGACCGGCACGCCAAGCGCCTCGATTGCCGCATGCCCCTGCTTGAAGCGCTTCTCGACGATGAAGCTGGCGCACAGCACCTCGGCGCCGGCCTCGCGCGCCATCTCGATCAGCGCCACGGCGGTGCGGCCATTGGACAGGAAGTCGTCCACGATGACGACGCGATCGCTGCCCATGATGTAGCGCTGCGACAGCACCAGCTTGGTCTCGCCCCCTTTGGTCGGCGACGGGATCACACGGGAGATCGCCGGTGACTCGACCTGAGGGGCGTACTTCTTCGCATACACCAGGGGTACGCCGAGCGCCTGGGCCACGACCAGCCCGGGGGCAATGCCGCTGGCTTCGGCGGTGAGGATGACGCTGGGCTTGAAGTGGGCGACCCGACGCGCGAGTTCCTGGCCCATCTCGGTGATGAAGCCCGGTTCGATGCGATGGTTGAGGAAGTGGTCGATCTTGAGGATCTGGTCGCCGATGACCGTCGCTTCGGCTTCGATGCGACGCACCAGCGGGGCGTAGGGACGGAGGAGGGCGAGGTCGGCGTCGTTCATGCGCAGGTCCGCAAACAAAAGCGCCCCCGGGGCTCGAGGGCAGAGAGCCGCCATTCTAGCGCAGCAAGCAGATCACGCAGGCGCCCAATCCCGGGGCGCGGCGTCCGGTAGAATCGGCCCTCGATGAGGTCACCGGCAACGGACTCCGCGCCGGCGATCGAGGCCTCCAACCCAAGCGCCTTTACGACCAGTTGATGAACGAAGAAGACTACATGCGCGCCGCCCTCGAGCAGGCGCGCCAGGCCGGCGCCTGCGACGAAGTACCGGTGGGTGCGGTGGTCGTGCTCGATGGCGAGATCGTCGGTCGCGGTTTCAACCAGCCCATCCGTCGCCACGACCCCACCGCCCATGCCGAGGTGATGGCCTTGCGCGACGCTGCCGAGCGCCTGGGCAACTACCGGCTGCCGGGCTGCGAGCTGTACGTCACGCTCGAGCCCTGCGTCATGTGCTCGGGGGCGATCATGCACGCGCGCATCGCCCGCGTCGTGTTCGGTGCCCGCGACCCCAAGACCGGCGTCGCCGGCAGCGTGCTCGACCTGTTTGCCGAGACGCGCCTCAATCACCATGCGCGCATCGAGGGCGGGGTCCTCGCCGAGGAGTGCGGACGCGTGCTGTCGAATTTCTTTGCCGCGCGTCGCGGCCGGACCCTGGTGGCCTGAATGCGCATTCGTGTCGATCTTGCTGTGCAGTGCCTGTCGCTGTTCGGTGACGATGGCGCCTGCATCCGGCGCTACGTCGTGTCCACCGCCGCCAAGGGTGCGGGAGAGCAGAACGGCAGCGAGTGCACGCCGCGCGGCCGCCATCACATCCGCGCCAAGATCGGCGCGGAGGCGCCACGGGGGGCGGTGTTCCGCGGGCGGCGGCCGACCGGGGAGGTCTGGTCCATGCAGTTTGCCGCCGATCACCCGGGGCGCGACTGGGTCCTCAGCCGCATCCTCTGGCTCTGCGGCGACGAGCCCGGCCGCAACCGCGGTGGCAGCGTCGACTCGATGCGCCGCTACATCTACATCCACGGCACGGGCGACGACCAGCCGATGGGCGTGCCGCTGTCGCATGGCTGCATCCGCATGCGCAATCGCGAAGTGATGGAGCTTTTCGCGCTGGTCACAGCCGGCACACCGGTGGAGATCCACGAATGAGCACGACCGGCCTTCCTGCCATCGAGATCCACGACTGGGCGCACGCGGCGCCTTACGCCACGCCGCTGCGTACGCAGGTGTTCGTGCGCGAGCAGAGGGTACCGCTCGAGATCGAACTGGACGCGTTCGACGTGGTGAGCCGCCATGCGCTCGCCTTCGGGCCCGACGGCCGGGTGGTGGGCACCGGCCGGCTGCTGCCCGACGGCCACATTGGTCGCATGGCGGTGGATGCCGGCTGGCGCGGTCGCGGCGTGGGCGGCGCCGTGCTCGAGGCGCTGGTCGCCGAGGCGGTACGGCGCGGCTTCGAGCGGGTGGTGCTCAACGCCCAGGTCCCGGCGCTGGGCTTTTATCGTCGCCACGGCTTCGTCGAGGAGGGGGAGCCCTTCGTCGAGGCCGGCATCCTGCACCGCGCGATGTGGCGCGCGATTGGCCCGATGGAGGGGAAGCATGGCTGAAGGCGAGGCGGGCAGCGGGCTGTTCGTCGCCGAGCACGCCGGATTGCGCTCGCTGCAGTTCGACGGGCTGACCGTGCAGAGCGTGATGCTGCTGTCCGAGCCCGACCTGCTCGCCCTCGATTACACGCGGGCGATGATGGGGTTCCTGTTGTTCAGGCCGGCGCCGGAGCACATCGTCATGATCGGGCTTGGCGGCGGTTCGCTGGCCAAGTACTGCCTGCGCCACCTGCCGCAGACGCGCTTCACCGCGGTGGAGATCAACCCCGAGGTCATCGCCTTGCGCGATCGCTTCGGCGTACCGCCGGACAGCAAACGCTTTCGTGTGGTGTGCGCCGATGGCGCGGATTTCGTGCGCGAGACCGCCGAGGCGGCCGACGTGTTGCTGGTGGACGGTTTCGTTGCCGAAGGCCTGCCCGAGGGCCTCGGCAGCATCGCCTTCTACGCCGACTGCCGGCGCATGCTGGCCCCCGGCGGCGTGCTGGTGACCAACCACTGGGCGGGCGATGTGCGCTACTCCGTGTATGCGGCGCGGCTGCGCGCCGCCTTCGACGATCGGGTGCTCGCGATCGGCGCCGAGGACGGCGACAACCGCGTCAGCTTCGCGAGCAAGGACGGGCACTTTCCGCCCACGCGCAGTGAAGTGCTCGAACGCGCCCGCGCGCTGGCCCCCGGCCAGGGCTTTGACCTCGCCGCGATTGCGCGCCGCGTCGACGAGCGTCTCGTGCGTCAGCGCCGCTTCATGCCCGGCGTGCGACGTGGAAGCGGTGGCTGACCTCGCTGTACAGCTCGCCGTGGCTGTCCCAGGTCCATTCGGTGAAGCGCACGCGACCGTCCTGTCCGATCAGCAACACGCTGCTGCAGCGCGTGCCGTAACCGGGCGCACGGATGAAAGCCGGTGACAGCCAGCGCTCCCATTCCAGGCTGACGCCGGTCTCGGGCAGATGCGGGTCGGGCGCGGGGCGGGGGTCGCACAGCAGGCTGAGCAGGCGCTCGTTGAGGGCGTCCTCCTGCTGCGGCGCTGCCGATGTGCCGGCCGGCAGCGCACGAAGCGCCTCGGCGAGGCCCTGGCGTGCCTTCAGCAGCTTGGGCCAGGGGCTGTCGAGCAGGTGGTTGGAGAGCCCATACACCCCCGGCGCCAGCATGCGCACCCGGCCGGTGGTGCTCTCCAGCACGCCGAGGCTGTCTCCGTCACCGACGAGCAGATTGAAGGCCGCGTAGCGCTCGCTGGTGCCGGCCAGTTGCTGCAGCACCTCGTGTCCGCCCGCTTCGGCACTCAGTGCCTCGCGCACCAGCGCGCCGCGCGAGGGCGCGCCTTCGATGCGGCGGCTGGGGTCGCGATAATTGGTGAGGGCAGCGAAGCGGCCGGTGCGCGCCAGCCCCATCCAGCTGCCGCCCGCCTCGAGGTCGCGGCCGGCGAGCAGGTGGGGCGCATCGGTCCACCAGTGCGCCGGCACTGCGGGCCGCGCGAGGAATTCGTCGCGATTGGCCGCGACCACCAGCGGGTAGTCCGGGTGTGCCCGCCACGCAAAGACGATCAGGCACATGCGCGCCGGCGCCTTGCTTCAGCCGAGCGCATAGGGCAGGGGCAACAGCGCGAGTGCCGGGCCGTCGGGGGCGCCGAGATGCAGATTGCCGGTCTCGGCGCTGCTGCACTGGATCACCGCCAGGGCCTCGCTGCCGCCATCGGCCGTCGGTGCGGTATTCACCAGCTTGCCGGCGGACTGCTCGCCGAAGTCGGGCGCATACACATCCATGCCGGGGGAGGCGGCGGCGCCGGCCGGCAGGGCGACGCGGTACATGCGCTTCTTGAGCTTGCCGAGGTACTGCGTGCGGGCGACGATCTCCTGGCCCGGGTAGCAACCCTTGTGGAAGTTCACGCCGCCGATCAGCTCGTAGTTCAGCATCTGGGCGACGAACTCTTCCTGCGTGGGCGCGGTGATCAGCGGCAGTCCGGCGCGGATCATGCGCAACTGCCAGGCCGCGGTACCCGCCTTGACCGCGCCCTTGGCGAGCAGGGCGTCGTACACCGCCGGCGCCGACTCGGCCGGCACGGCCAGCACATGCGTCTGCGGGTCGAGGCGGATGCAGCGCACACCGGCGGCATTCACCGTCTGCCGCATGTCGGCGGCGGGCAGCTCGATGCCGGCCGCCTGCAGCGCGGCAGCAGTTTCCGGGCCGGCCACGCCGACCAGCGCCAGCGTCGCGCTGGCATCGGACAGCTTGACCTTGCTGCGCAGCACGTACATCGAGAACTTCTTGAGGAAGGCGGGCAGGATGTCGGCCGACAGCGCCATCGCATGGCCTTCGGCCTCCGCCCACATCAGGAAGCTGGCGATCATGCGGCCCTTGGGCGAATTGAAACTGTTCCATTCGGCGGCGTCGGCGGCGAGCTTCTTGACGTCGTTGGAGACCAGGTTGTGCAGGAACTCGGCCGAGTCCGGCCCCACCGAGCGGATCACGCCAAGGTGCAGCAGCGGCACGGCGATCGTGGCTTCGTCGGCGGCGCGCGCCTCGCTGGCCGGGGCGGAGAAGTGCAGGGCGGCATCAGCCAGATTGGCGCCCAGGCGGGCGAGGTGTTCGGTCCAGGCAGTCATAGGTCGGTTGTCGAGTGGGGTTGGAGCGGGAGGCGGGTTGGGGCGGGTGGTGTCGGGGCGGGTTGTCGGTTGTGGGGGTCTCGGGATCGGATGAGGGCAGGTGCAAAAGCCATGTGCGAGGCTGCATGGTGAGGCCCGGCGAAGGGTCCCGCGCACCGAGCTGCTTGCGCGATGCAGTATTATAGGCGCCCGCCGCACACCGGTCGCCCCTGCGGCCGACAGGGCCTTTACACCGTTGCAAGCGTCGATGAAGCGTCTCATCCTCCGCCTTTTCCTGCTGCTGCTCGTGCTTGCCGCCCTCGCCGCCGGCAGCATCGCGTGGTACGCGCATCGTCCGCTCGCGCTGCAGGGGGAAACCGTCGATTTCACCGTGCCACGCGGTGTCGGCATGCGCCAGGCGGCCACGCTCATCGAAAGTGCCGGGGTCGGCGTCGACGCCCGGCTGCTCACCCTGCTGGCGCGCATCACCGGGCGGGCGACCAGCATCAAGGCGGGCAGCTACGAGGTGCACGCCGGCCTCACGCCCTGGCAGCTCATCCTCAAGCTCTCCAGTGGTGACGTCACCATGGGCGAGTTGCTGCTGGTCGAGGGCTGGACGTTCCGCCAGGTGCGGCAAGCACTTGAATCGCACCCCGACCTCGAGCCCGACAGCGCAGGGCTTTCCGATGCCGAGATCCTTGCCCGCATCGGCGCTTCGGAGAAGCACCTCGAAGGCCTGTTCTTCCCTGACACCTACCTGTTCGACAAGCGCTCGGGGGCGCTCGCCTTGTTGCAGCGCGCCTACGAGGCGATGCAGGCCCGGCTCGAGCGCGCCTGGAGCGAGCGCGATCCCGCGGTGCCGCTGGCCTCGCCCTACGAGGCGCTGATCCTTGCCTCGATCATCGAGAAGGAGACCGGTCGGCCGCAGGACCGTGGCCTGGTGGCTTCGGTGTTCGCCAACCGCCTGCGCATCGGCATGCGCCTGCAGACCGATCCGACCGTGATCTACGGCCTCGGACCCGACTTCGACGGTCGCTTGCGTCGCATCCACCTCGACACCGATCACCCGTGGAACACTTATACGCGGGCGGGCTTGCCGCCGACGCCGATCGCGATGCCGGGCGAGGCCTCGCTGCGCGCGGCGCTGCAGCCGGACCAGAGTGAATTCTTCTACTTCGTCTCGCGCGGCGACGGCAGCAGCGAGTTCTCGCGCGACCTCGCCGAACACAACCGCGCGGTCAATCGTTTCATCCGCAACGGCGGCAGCCGATGAGCCTCATGCCGCCGCGCCTGCCCACCGATCTCCAGCCCATGACTGACACCCTGCTCGATCCTGCTGCAGGGCGTGCGCCCTTGCGCGCGCGCTTCATCACCTTCGAAGGCATCGATGGCGCCGGCAAGAGCAGCCAGATCGAGGCGGTGGTGGCGCTCCTGCGCGCCCGCGGCCTGGCCGTCGAGCAGTCGCGCGAGCCGGGCGGCACGCCGCTCGGCGAGCGCCTGCGCGAACTGCTCCTGCACGAGACCATGCACCTCGAGACCGAAGCGATGCTGATGTTCGCGGCCCGGCGCGAGCACCTGGCCACCCGTATCGAGCCGGCACTGGCTGGCGGACGCTGGGTCGTGTGCGATCGCTTCTCGGATGCGACCTTCGCCTATCAGGTCGGCGGCCGCGGGCTGGCGCGGGCCAAGTTCGATGCCCTCGAGCGCTGGGTCCATCCGGGCCTGCAGCCAGACCTGACCCTGCTCTTCGACCTCCCGCCCGCGGTCGCGGCCGCGCGTGTCGCCTCGACCGGCGTCGACCCCGACCGTTTCGAACGCGAGCAGCGCGACTTCTTCGAGCGCGTGCGCGCCGCCTACCTCGAGCGTGCGCAAGCGGCGCCCCAGCGCATCTGCGTCATCGACGCGGCGCGCCCGCCCGCGCTCATCCGCGCCGAGATCGAGCGCATCCTGTGCGAGCGCTTCTTTCCATGATCCAGCCCTGGCTGCAGCCGACCTGGGCGCGCCTGACCGAGCTCGGCGAGCGCCTACCGCACGCCTTGCTCTTCATGGGTCCTGCCGGCCTGGGCAAGCGCGAGCTGGCCGAGGCGCTGGCCGCGCGCCTGCTGTGCGATGCGCCGCGCGCCGACGGCCATGCCTGCGGCCAGTGCGAGCCCTGCGCCTGGCGCCTGGCCGGCAATCATCCCGACCTGTATCACGTGGTGCCGGCCGCCGAGGCGGCGGCTGCCGAGCGCACGGAAGGCGAGGGCGGAGAGGGGGGTGGGAGCGGCGGCGCGCGTGAAGCCGGCGGCAAGGCGGCGTCCGAGCAGATCGTGATCGAGCAGATCCGTGAGCTGCAGGCGGCCCTGAGCGTCACCGGCCACCACAGTGCACGCCGCGTGGTCGTGCTCGACCCCGCCGAAGCGATGAACGTGTTCACCGCCAATGCGCTGCTCAAGCTTCTCGAGGAGCCGCCGGCCGGTTGCGTCTTCCTGCTCGTGTCGTCGGCGCCGCGCCGGCTGCTGCCGACCATCCGCAGCCGCTGCCAGCAGTGGCCGTTCGGCCGTCCCGACGAGGGCGCGCTGGCGCACTGGAAGGCGCACAGCGATGCCGATGTGCAGGCGCTGCTCGCCCTCGGCGGCGGCATGCCGCTGGCGGCCGAACGCCTCGCCCTGGCTGGCGGCGGCGCCTTGCTGGCGCGCTTCGTGCGCGACCTCGGCGGCCTGCAGCCGGCCGAGGTGCTCAAGCTCGCGGCGCAGTGGGAGAGCTGGCTGAAGTCGAAGGAGGCGCTTGCGGCCGGTTTCGGCCTGCCAGAGTTGTGCGACTGGATGCAGCGCTGGGTCAGCGATCTCGCCGCCCTGCGCCTGGGGGGGCAAGTGCGCTTCTTCCCGGCGCAGGAGGGCGTGCTGTCGGCGCTGGCCAGCCGCATGAGCGTGGCCGCGGCGAGCGGCTGCTACAATGAACTCGCCCAGATTCGCAAGGTCTCCCGCCATCCGCTCAACCTGCGCCTGGTTCTCGAGGACATGTTGATGCGCTATGCCCGCGCCACTGCCGGAGCACGAGGATGAACGACACTGCCAGACCCGCGTCGGTGCGCCCCAGCGTGCTGTCGCTCAACATCAACTCGAAGTCCGCGCTCTATGCGGCCTACATGTCCTTCCTGAGCAACGGCGGCATCTTCGTGCCCACGCCCAAGAACTACAAGCTGGGCGACGAGGTCTTCATGCTGCTGCAGTTGATGGACGATGCCACCCGCCACCCGGTCGCCGGTACGGTGGTGTGGGTCACGCCGCACGGCGCACAGGGGGGCAAGACGCAGGGGATCGGCGTGCATTTCTCGGCCGACGAATCGAGCAAGGTGCTGCGCGGGCGCATCGAGCAGATCCTCGCCGGCCACCTCGGCTCGAACCGGCCGACGCATACCCTTTGAGCCATCCCCGCTGACCCATACTCCCTGACCCGCCCCCTCTGACCCTTCATTCATTCCGTCTGGCCCGTTCCGTCTGCTTGATTCCCGCAGCCGTCGGTCGGAGCCACTGGTTCAAGCGCAGCAATGTTCGTTGATTCCCACTGTCACCTCGATTTCCCCGACCTCGCCAGCCGCGAGGACGAAGTGCTCGCCAACATGGCGCGCAATGCCGTTGGCTGCGCGCTGTGCATCAGCGTCAAGCTCGAGGATTTCCCGCGCGTGCGCAGCCTGGCCGAACGCCATGCTCACCTGTGGGCCTCGGTCGGCGTGCACCCCGACAACGATGGCGTCGAGGAGCCGGACGTGGCCCGCCTGGTCGCGCTCGCCGATCATCCCAAGGTGGTCGCGATCGGCGAGACCGGGCTCGACTACTACTGGCAGAAGGATGCACCCGAGTGGCAGCGCGAGCGTTTTCGCACCCATATCCGCGCCGCGCGCGAGACCGGCAAGCCGCTCATCATCCATACCCGCAGCGCCGCCGAGGACACCTTGCGCCTGATGCGCGAGGAGCGGGCGGGCGAGGCGGGCGGCGTCATGCACTGCTTCACCGAGAGCTGGGAGGTGGCGCAAGGGGCGCTGGAGCAGGGCTTCCACATCTCGTTCTCGGGCATCGTCACCTTCCGCAATGCCAAGGAGCTCAAGGAGGTGGCGCGCCGCGTGCCGCTCGATCGCCTGCTGATCGAGACCGACTCACCCTATCTCGCCCCGGTGCCGCACCGTGGCAGGACCAACGAACCCGCATGGGTCGTGCATGTGGCCGAGGAGATCGCCCGCCTGCGCGACGAACCGCTGGAGCGCATCGCGCAGGCCAGCACCGACAACTTCTTCCGCCTCTTCCGCCATGCACAAAGACCTGCCTGACAACCGACTCGCGCCGCTTTCCCTGTCCCTTGCGCGCCGCGCCCTGCTGGCGGGCCTGGTCGCCGCCTGCGGACTGTTGGCGAGCCCGGCGTTCGCCAACAGCTACGAGGACGCGCTGAGCTCGGCACGCCTGGGTGACACGCGCCAGCTCGTCGGTCTGCTCAATCGCGGCATCGACCCCAATACCGTCGACGCCAACGGCAACACCTTGCTGATCCTGGCCGCGCGCGAAGGCCAGCTTGCCACCGTCGAAGCCCTGCTGCAGTACCGGGTGCGCCTCGACTATCGCAACCTCGCCGGCGACTCCGCGCTGATGCTCGCCGTGCTGCGCGGTCACGACGCGGTGGTCGAGGTCCTGCTCAAGGCCGGGGCAGCGGTGAATCATGACGGCTGGGCGCCGCTGCATTACGCGGCCTTCGAGGGGCGCGAGGCGGCGCTCGAGGCCTTGATCGCAAAGGGGGCCGACGTCAATGCGCCGGCGCCGAATCAGGCCACGGCGCTGATGCTGGCCGCGCGCAACGGTCATGTCGGGGTGGTGCGCCGCCTGCTCGCCCTGCCGCAGACCGATCTCAATGCCCTCAACGAGGCGGGCCTGTCGGCCGACGCCTGGGCCTCGCAGAACCGCAACACGGACATCGCCGACCTCATCGCCGCCGAACGCCAGCGCCGCGGCCTGCGCCCGCCAGCGATGAAGGTCACCATCGACTGAAAGCGCCTTGCGCCCGCGGCAGGCCGTGCCTGCGCGGGGCAAGGCGGCGGACTACAGCTGCGCGGCGAGTTCGGTGCCCTGCTTGATCGCGCGCTTGGCGTCGAGCTCGGCGGCGACGTCGGCGCCACCGATGAGGTGCACCCGCATGCCGGCTTCGAGCAGCGCGGCCTGCAGCGCCCGCTGTGGCTCCTGGCCGGTGCACAGGATCACGTTGTCGACCGCCAGCACCGTGTCCTTGCCGCCGATCGTCACATGCAGGCCGGCGTCGTCGATGCGGCGGTAGCTGACGCCGGCAATCATCTTCACGCCACGGTTCTTCAGTGCCGTGCGGTGGATCCAGCCGGTGGTCTTGCCCAGACCTTCGCCAACCTTGCTGGTCTTGCGCTGCAGCAACACGATCTCGCGCGGCGCGGTCTCCAGATGGGGCTTCATGAGGCCGCCGCGGCGCGCGTAGCGGGCGTCGATGCCCCATTCGGCATAGAACTTCGCCGGCTCAAGGCTGGGGCTGACGCCCTCGTGGCTCAGGTATTCCGCGACGTCGAAGCCGATTCCGCCGGCGCCGAGAATCGCCACCCGGCGGCCGACCGGCTTCCTGTCGCGCAGCACGTCCAGGTAGCCGAGCACCTTGGGGTGGTCCACCCCGTCGATGTCGGGTATGCGCGGCACGATGCCGCTGGCGAGCACGACCTCGTCGAAGCGGCCGGCGAGCTCGGCGGCGCCGACGCGGGTGTTCAGCTTCAGCGCGACGCCCGTCTGCTCGATGCGGCGGCCGAAGTAGCGCAGGGTCTCGGCGAACTCTTCCTTGCCCGGGATCTGCATGGCGATGTTGAACTGCCCGCCGATGCGCGCGCCGGCCTCGAACAGCGTGACCTGGTGGCCGCGTTCGGCAGCGGTGGTGGCAAAGGCCAGGCCCGCCGGGCCGGCACCGACCACCGCGATGCTGCGCGGCGCCCTGGTGGGCTCGATCACCAGTTCGGTCTCGTGGCAGGCGCGCGGGTTCACCAGGCAGGAGGTGATCCTGCCGGCGAAGGTGTGGTCCAGGCAGGCCTGGTTGCAGGCGATGCAGGTGTTGATGTCGGCGCCGCGGCCTTCTGCCGCCTTGTTGATGAACTCCGGGTCGGCGAGGAAGGGCCGCGCCATCGACACCATGTCGGCCTTGCCCTCGGCCAGCAGCGCCTCGGCGATCTCGGGCGTGTTGATGCGGTTGGTGGCGATCAGCGGGATGCCGACATGGTCCTTCAACTTCTGCGTCACCCAGGCGAAGCCGGCGCGCGGTACGCAGGTGGCGATGGTGGGGATGCGCGCCTCGTGCCAGCCAATGCCGCTGTTGATCAGCGTGGCGCCGGCGGCCTCGATCGCCTGCGCGAGCTGGACCACTTCCTCGAAGCTGGAGCCGTCCTCGATCAGGTCGAGCATCGACAGCCGGTAGATGATGATGAAGTCGCGCCCGATGCGCTCGCGGGTGCGGCGCACGATCTCGGTGGCGAAGCGGATGCGGTTGGCGTAGGCGCCGCCCCATTCGTCCGTGCGCTTGTTGGTGTGGGCGACGATGAACTCGTTGATCAGGTAGCCCTCGGAACCCATGATCTCGACGCCGTCGTAGCCGCCTTCGCGGGCGAGCTCGGCGCAGCGCACGAAGTCTTCTATGGTGCGCTCGACGTCGGTGGGGGACAGCTCGCGCGGTGCGAAGGGCGCGATTGGCGCCTGGATCGGGCTGGGCGCGACCAGCTCGCGGTGATAGGCGTAGCGGCCGAAGTGCAGGATCTGCATCGCGATCCTGCCCCCTTCGCGATGCACCGCATCGGTGATCACGCGGTGGTGCGCCGCTTCTTCCCGTGTGGTCAGCGTGGCGCCGCCGCTCCACGGCCGCCCCTCGGCGTTGGGTGCGATGCCGCCGGTCACGATGAGCCCGACGCCGCCGCGCACGCGCTCGGCGTAGAAGGCGGCCATGCGCTCGAAGCCCCCTTCGGCCTCTTCCAGGCCGACGTGCATCGAGCCCATCAGGAAGCGGTTGGGCAGGGTGGTGAAACCGAGATCCAGGGGGCGGAACAGGTTCGGGTAGGTGGGCATCGTCTCGCTCGCGTTCTTATTTGATTGGGCATGGCGCAGCGTGCGCCGGCCCCGCGGAGTGTACCCCGCAGGAGCCGGTCAAGCGCCTCGATCAGCGCGCCGAATAGCGCTCCAGCCAGTGCGCATAGGGCGCCGGCAGCACCCAGGTGGGACGCTCGATGCCGAGTGCGCGTGCGGTCTGCATCGGCCAGTGCGGGTTGGCGAGGTGGGCGCGGCCCACCATCACCAGGTCGAGCTGGCCGTCGCGCACGCAGGCGTCGGCGATCGCCGGGTTGTCGATGCCCCAGGCCGCGGCCACCGGCAATTCCGCCTCGCGCCGCACGCGCTCGGCGATCGGGGCGAGGAAGGCAGGGCCCCAGGGCACCCTGGCCTCGAGGGTCGAGAAGCCGACGCTGACGCTGAGCAGGTCCAGCCCCTCGCGCTTGAAGTTGCGCGCGAGCTCGATGGATTCGGCCAGCGTCTGCTCGTCGCGGCCGTCGTATTCGATGACGCCGAAGCGCGCCGTCAGCGGCAGGTGCTCCGGCCACACCTTGCGCACCGCCTGCAGGGTCTCGAGCAGGAAGCGGCTGCGGTTGTCGAAGCTGCCGCCATAGGCGTCGTTGCGCTGGTTGGCGTGCACCGAGAAGAAGCTCTGGCCGAGGTAACCGTGGGCGAAGTGCAGCTCCAGCCACTCGAAGCCGGCCTCGAGCGCGCGCCGCGCCGCGGCGACGAAGTCTGCGCGCACGCGGGCGATGTCTTCCACCGTCATCGCGCGCGGCACCCTGGGCAGGTTGGCGCCGAAGGCCGTCGCCGAGGGCGAGATCGTCTGCCAGCCGCGCGCATCGTCGGCGGCGATGTGGTCGTCGCCCTCCCACGGCCGGTTGGCGCTGGCCTTGCGGCCGGCGTGGCCGATCTGGATGCCGGGCACCGCACCCGCCGCCTTGATCGAGGCGGCGATCGGCGCCAGCGCCTCGGCCTGGGTGTTGTTCCACAAGCCGGTGCAGTTGGGCGTGATGCGGCCTTCGGGCGACACCGCGGTGGCCTCGACGATGACCAGGCCGGCGCCGCCGCGCGCGATCGCGGGGTAGTGCACGCGGTGCCAGTCATTGACCACGCCGTCGGTGGCCATGTACTGGCACATCGGCGGCACGGCGATGCGGTTGCGCAGGGTGATGTCCTTGAGCTTGAGGGGCTCGAAAAGTGCGGTCATGTGGGGTTTCCTTGTGGGGTGTTCGGGAAGTGAGAGAGGTTCAGAGGCAGGCTTCGAGGATGCGGCGGCTGGTGGCGAGGTCGAGGTCGCGGTGTTCGCCGAGCGCGGTCATGCCGTGGGCCTCGAGCTGGGCGACCAGCGCGTCGATGGCGTCGGCGCCGATGCCGTAGTCCGCGAGGCGCGTCTTCACGCCGAGCGACTCGAAGAATTCACGGGTGCGCGCGATCGCGGCATCGATGCGTGCGTCCTCGTCGCCGTCGCGGATGTTCCACACCCGCTCGGCGTACTGCAGCAGCTTGGCGCGCTTGGGCGCGCGGCGCTCGGCGAGCAGGGCGGGTAGCACGATGGCCAGCGTCTGCGCGTGGTCCAGGCCGTGCAGCGCGGTGATCTCGTGGCCGATCATGTGGGTCGCCCAGTCCTGCGGCACGCCGGCGCCGACCGGGCCGCTCAGCGCCTGCGTCGCCGCCCACATCAGGTTGGCGCGCACGTCGTAGTCCTGCGGCGTGGCCAGCGCCCGCGGGCCGAGCTCGATCAGGGTCTGCAGCAGGCTCTCGGCGTAGCGGTCCTGCACGGCGGCGTTCACCGGATAGGTGAGGTACTGCTCGGCGACGTGCACAAAGGCGTCGACCACGCCGTTGGCGATCTGGCGCGGGGGCAGGGTGTAGGTCTTCACCGGGTCGAGCACCGAGAAGCGCGGGAACACCTGCCGGCTGAAGAAGCCGAGCTTGGCGTTGAGGGACTTGCGCGTCACGACCGAGGCGCAGTTCATCTCGGAGCCGGTCGCGGGCAGGGTCAGCACGCAGCCGAAGGGCAGGGCGCTGGAGACGCACTTGCCCCGGGTCTGCAGGATTTCCCACGGGTCGCCCGCGTGCTTGACCGCCGCGGCGACGAACTTGGTGCCGTCGATCACCGAGCCGCCACCCACCGCGAGCAGGAAGTCGATGCCCTCGCGATGGATCAGCTCGACCGCCTTCATGAGCGTCTCATAGCTCGGGTTGGGCTCGATGCCGCCGAAGCGCTGCACGCTGCGCTGCCCGAGCGCCGCCTGGACCTCGGCCAGCGTGCCGGTGCGCTCGGCACTGCCACCGCCGTAGAGCACCAGCACGCGCGCATCGGCGGGCACCAACTCGTCCAGGCGGGCGATCGTGCCTTCGCCGAAGACGACGCGGGTAGGGTTGTAGAAGTCGAAGTTCAGCATGGGAAGGTCCTTGGTTCGTGGCGTCCGGCGACAGTGGCTGGACGGGGATGCGTTGCGATTGGATGGGTCGTCTGGCGGTCCGACAGGGCGGAATGCGGCACCGCGGTTCCTGCGGGTTTCGTTGTGGTGCGCTCGCTGCAGGATCAGTCCGCCAGCACGCGCAGGCTTGCCGTCCATGCCTGCTCGAGCGGGTCGGCGTTGCGGTGAAGCTTGGCCAGCAGGTTCGCGCCCAGCCACAGCGAGTAGAGCGTGCGTGCCGTCGGCAGGGGCTCGACCGCCGCGAGCGAGCCGTCCGCGACACCGTCCGCCACGCACTGCGCAAGCCGCGCCATGACACGCTCGGTGCCGTCACGCAGCGTCAGCCGCATCGCCTCGGACAGGTCCGAGACCTCGGCGCTGAGCTTGACCACCAGGCATTTCTGCTCGACGCATTCGTCCGCCTGGGTCGTGCGCCACTGCTGGAAATAGCGCAGCAGTCGCTCCCGCCCGGACAGGCCCGGGGTTTGCAGCAGCGTGTCGAGCTGGGCGAGGTAGTCGGTGAAGTAGTCCTCGAGCAGCGCCTGGCCGAAGAGCTCCTTGGACTTGAAGTAGTGATAGAACGAGCCTTTGGGCACTTCGGATGCCTGCAGCAGCTCGGCGAGGCCCACGCAGGAGAAGCCCTTGGCCGCGATGATGTGCTTGCCGGTGGCGAGGATGTGCTGGCGGGTGTCGGTGTGGCGGGCGGTCATGGGCAGGCAGTGTAGGCAGGAATAGACTGGTCGTCTAGATGGCGGCCGAAGTCCTTCCTTGCCTGCGCTGGCGGACAGGCCCGGCGGGTAAGGCGGGTCGTTCCTGGTCGGCGAGCCTAGGCCCGGACAGCGAGCTTCGGTGCCTGACAATTTCCGCTTGCGTGCAATCAGCCATCCGCTAGGGTGAAGTGAGGCGCTCGGGGTGCGAGGTCTGCGGCCGTCGAACATCACGGTCGATCCTGCGGGGGCAGTGTTCCTGGCTTCATTACCGAGGCCGCCGACCTGCTCGATTCCGGGAATGTGTGGGCCGGAGGAGTTGGGAAGCATGGAAGCATCGACGCGCTACCGCATCGGCTCGGCAGTCTTCGACTCGACGCGCGGCCTGCTGCTGGACGGGACGGGTCGAACGGTCGCCTTGCGTGCTCAGGCCCTGAAGGTGCTGGAACTGCTGGTCGCCCACAATCACGAGGTCGTGACCCGCGAAACACTGCATCAGATGGTGTGGCCGAATGTGGTCGTCACCGACGACTCGCTCGTTCAGTGCATCAGCGAGATCCGGCGGGCCGTGGGCGACAGCGCGCACGAGGTGCTGCGCACACTTCCGCGGCGCGGTTATTCGATCGATGCCGAGCCCGTCGCCGAGCGCATCGTCGCGCAGCGATCCGAGGTGCAGACGGTGTCGTTGAGCGGCACGTTGGAGACGGCGGAGACGGCGGAGACGGCGGAGACGGCGGAGAGGGCGGAGAGGGCGGAGAGGGCGGAGAGGGCGGAGAGGGCGGAGAGGGCGGAGAGGGCGGAGACGGCGGAGAGGGCGGAGAGGGCGGAGAGGGGGGCGCGGACGGTGTCGGCGCGCGTTCGCTTCATCGGCAGAGTCGCCGCTGCGGGGCTTGTCCTGGTCCTTCTGGCCGTGGCCGGCACGGTCTTCTGGCGTGCCTCGCCCCCCGCACAGACCGACGCCTTCGGTGCCAGGCCTGCGCTGGCGGTGCTGGCATTCCGTACCGAGCCAGTCGGTGACCCCAGCGGCCTGGGGACCAGCTTCGCGGAGGAGTTGATTGGCGACCTGGCGCGTGACGTCGACCTGCCGGTGGTGTCCGGTCGGTCCAGCTTCACGCTTGATCCCGCCCAGATGACGATCCAGGACATCGCCGCCAGGCTCGGCGTGCGCTACCTCGTGGACGGGGTCGTGCGCCGCGACGGCGACACGCTCGCGATCCGGGTCGAACTGGTTGACGGTGCCGACGGGCGCATCGTGTGGACGAGTCACAGCACCGCCGACGTGTCCCAACTGTCGCTGCAGCGTCACGAGCTGATCGAGCGCATCGTCGGCAGCCTGTCGGCGACGATGCGCTCGACGCAGCAGCGCAAGGCGCTGGCGCGCCCGGCGGCGAACCTCGATGTTTACTGGCTCACGCTGCGCGGCTACGCCGGCAAGCACCGCTTCACCGCGGATGCCTATCGCGCTGCACGCGCCGACCTGCACGAGGCCTTGCGCCTCGACCCGCAGCACGCCCCGGCGTGGGCGGTGCTGGGTTACCTGAACCTGATCGATATCGTGCTCCACATCACCGGCGAGCTGTCGCGCAATCAGCTCGACGAGGCGCTGGCCCAGGTCAACCGCGCCATCGAACTCGATCCGGTGCTGCCGATTGCCCACCAGGCGCGGTCCGTCGTACTGGGCGCAACCGGTCGACCGGCCGAGGCGCTCGTTGCGGCCGAGACTGCCGTGCGGCTCGCGCCCGGCGATGCGGACAATCGCGCCGTGCTCGCGAAGGCGCAGGTCGAAGCGGGCAGGCTGCACGAAGGGGCGGCGTCGATGGACCGGGCACTGCTCCTGTACCCGATCATGCCCACCTACATCAGTTACTGGAACTCGAACATCCGCTGGAGCGTCGGCGATCTCGATGCGGCCCTGGCGAGCGCCGACTACTGCCTGCAGCGGGCGCCGCGATACCTGCAATGCCGCATCACCCGAGCCGTGACCCTGCTCGAGCTGGGCCGCAGCGAAGAAGCCTACGAGGAAGCGAAAACGCTGCTCAGCACGTATCCGGGGCTGCCCCAGGTCGCGTTCCTGAGCTCGCTCGGGGGCGTCGCCGAGCTGAGGGAACGCCGACTTCGCGCGGCCGCAGCGCTCGGATTTGCTTCGGACGACTGAGCCGAACGAACGACTCCCCAAACCCCGGCGATCGTTCGCCGAAGAAATCCCGATAAAGGTTGCCGGCGGTCCCGCCGCGCTGGCCTCACCCCTATATTGGAATCGCGCGCCGCATCGAGCGGGCCGCCTCCGGACAAGGTCTTCCGACCAGCTCGTCCGGCCGTCGACCCGCTGCGCACCATGCTCAGCCCTGTCGAGGTGGCGAACATGGGCGCTCCCTGGAGCGCGTGCCCGCCCATCGCGGACGTGTCATCAGTCAGTCAGGAGGTCACCATGAAATCGATCTTGTTCGCCGCCCTCGCGGCCGCCTTGAGCCTGAGCTTCGGGCTGCCCGCACATGCCGGGGATGATTGTGCCGATGTGAGCATGGAGCGGACGCTGCAAGGCCAGTGGATCAATCCCTGGATGCCGGGTGCCACCGGCAACGAGCCTGCATCGACTGCGGTCTTGAGATCCGCAGCGTGTACGTGCTCGACGCCTTCGGACGCTGCATCGCAGTTGTCCATTCCGGTTCGGGGCCCGGACGGCAAGGCACTTCGCCTCGACCTGAGGTCCGGCAATGGCTGGCGATTCGCCGGGGCTCCGGGCGTCGGCGCCACCGCGCTCGATGTCGACACCGAGATACCCGAGGCGCTCGAGGCGGAGCACCAAGTGCTCGTCGAGCACCCATTGAGCGTGACCGTGGACGGACCCACCGGCTTTGTGTTCGGATGGATGCACGAAACCGCCAGCTGGGAGTTCATCGGACGCGTGGGCGCCCCCCCTGTGGCGGCCGGGCAGGACGCCAGGGCACGAGAGTAGCCATGTCTCGCGGGCCACCCCCGGCGGTCGATTGCGTTCAACGCGCGCTCCTGGTGCCCGGTATGCGGGCGTTCCCGGCCGTCGACGAGCGGTCGGGCGCGGCGTCCCGCGCCTGGCGAGGACGGCTCTTGCCGACGATCGCGCTGGCGCTATCCATCGCCGCGCACGCGGGGGACCGCCCTGACTGCGCCACGGCGCTGGCGGAAGACCCCGGACTAGCCACAGCCTGGCAAACCCTGCGTATCGTCGATTGCGCGCGTTGTCACGGCAAGCACTACACCGGGCTCGCCGCGCCCTCGATCATCGACTATGTCCGCGCCCAGGGTCGCGAGCAATTCGATCACATCGTGCTGGCGGGCGATGCGCCTCGCGGGATGCCGGGCTATCGGAGCAACGTGCTGATTGCGGAGATGATCGACGAGCTGTATCGCTACTTCCGCAGCCGTGCCGAGGGCAGCGTTTGCGCCGACGCGCGGCCGCCAGCGAGCACATGGAGCCTCGGAGACCGGGGCGCACCTGGGGGCGCGGGCTTGCCTGGCAGGTCCCGATCGGAGTCCGGCATTCCGTCGCCCTGACCGATGGTCCTGAAGTCCGGTGCGCGCACCGAACACGTCGGGCTGATCACCGCCGTTCGGCCGCCCGGCCTGATCGGGTTCGCATGATGAGACAGTGATGTTGCGCTTGAGAATGCGAACGGCGCGGTAACGAGAGGTCGTGCAGCCAGCCGACGATAAGGCGAGTCGTCAGGGATTGAGCCCTCTCAGCAAACTGGCTGGCGACGAACGTAGCTGTCGCATCAGGTACCGGGCCCCCTGGCCCAATGCAACGCCACTGACCACGACTGCCACTAGGCCGCCAATCCACCACGCGTTGCCGAGATCAAGCTCCAGGCGGTATTGCAGGAGCAGGCTTGCCAGTGCGCCGCCCGTCCCGGCGGCGAACACCGTCGTCACCCCGGCCAGCAGCAGGTATTCGAGGCGCAAGGCATGCTCGATCGCGGAGACGCGCGCGCCCAGGGTGTACAGCACGGTTGCCAGATAGATCTGCCGCACCCGGCTCGCCGTGACCACGCTGACCAGGACCAGAAGGCTTGAGAGCAGCGTGATTGCACCAACGGCGGCAAGTGCGGCCGCGGCGCGGCTGAGGATGGCACGGGCCTCATCGAGCAGCATCGAGGTGCGCACCGTGACCACGCTGGGCTGGACCGAAGCGATCCGGTTCTGGGTGGCGACGGCCTCGGCGGCGTCCATGTAGGCCAGGCCGACGTAGCGCGTGATGAAGGGGTCGAGCACGCCGTCCGAGAAGATGGCCTCGAGCCACAGGCGCGACTGCAGGCGCTTCTGCGCGTAGATCGCGACCAGCTCGGCGCTGATGCGCTGGCCGTGGATCTCGAACTCGAGCAGGTCGCCAAGCCGCAGCCCGAGCTGGTCGGCCTCACGGTCTTCCATCGCGACCTGCGGCGGCCCCTGGTAGCCCGCCGGCCACCACTGGCCGCGCGTGACGACGACCTGGTCGAAGTTGTTCTGCAGGGCGCTCATCTTGTGCTCGTCGCGCGCCTCGATCCGCCGCCGGACATCGGCGCTGTCGCGCAGGGATTCCTCCCCGACGCCCACCAGCCGGCCGAGCACCAGGGGCGCGAGCTCGAGCTGAGTCAGGCTCGGCGCGGCCCTGACCAGGGCTTCGAAGTCGGCCTTCCGCGTCGCCTCGATGTCGTAGAACACCAGCGCCGGTGCGCGCTCGGGCACCGTCTCCTCGATGGTCAGCAGCAAGGCGTGCACGACCAGCGTGGAGGCGACCAGCAGGGTGAGCGCGGAGCCGAGCGACAGCAGGGTCGGCCGCAGCGCCGAGTCCGGCCGGTAGAGGCCGGACAGGGCGATCCGCAATGCAAAGCGCCCGGCCAGGCGAGGATGATCGGCGGCACGGCGGGCCGTCTTTTGCAACAGGCGCACCAGGCCCTCGAGCAGGCCGATCACCAGTAGCAGGGCGAGGATGAAGACGAGCCCGAACATGCGGTCGGGCATCACCGTCAGCATCAGGACGACGGTGATCGTCGCGCACAGGATCGTGAGCCACCAGGCCTTGGCCGGGATGGGGGTCCCGCTGCCGAGTGCGCCCCGGAACAGGGCCGCCGGGCTCACCGTGAGGGCACGCCCGAGGGCAGGCAGGGCGAACAGCAGTGCGATCGCCACGCCGCACGCCCAGGCCAGCAGGAGCGGGCCGAGCAGGAGGCGGCCGTCGGCCGCCACCGGCAGGCGCTCGCCGGCCATGGCCGTGCCGACCAGCGCCAGCGCGCCGCCCAGAACGGCGCCTGCCAGGGCGGAGGCGCCGGCCAGGATCAGGATCTGCAGCAGATACACGGCCGCGAGCCGGCCGTCTCGCAGGCCGAGCGCGCGCAGCGTGGCCAGGGTGCCGAGCTTGCCCTGCAGGTAGGCCTGCACACTGTTGAACACGCCCATGCCGCCGATGAAGAGTGCGCTGAAGCCGATCAGGAGCACGCCCGAGCCGATCTGTCCGAGCACCTCGCCCAGCCGTGCGTTGCGCTCGATGAAGGTGCGGACCTCGGCCTCGTGATCGGGAAAGGCCGCCATGAAGGCCTCGCGCCAGGCCTGCGGATCGAGCTCGGTGCGCACGCGATAGCGAAACGCAGGGCGGCTGCCGGGTTGCAGCAGGGCGGTCTCGGTCAGCGCCGCGGTCGAGATGAGGACCGGCGGCCCGCTCCAGTCTGCGCGCAGGCTGCGGTCCGGCTGGCGGACGGTGAGTGCGCGCACCTCGAGTGCGATCGCCCCCAGTTCGACGAGGTCGCCGACCTTAAGCCCCATCCGCCCGGCGAGCACCGGATCGAGCGCCACGCCATGCCGGCCGGCAACGGCCGCGGTCGCCTCGGCGATCGATTGCGGCGGGTCGAGCAGCAGCTCGCCGTACAAGGGGTAGCGCTCATCGATGCTCTGGAGTTCGACGAGGTGCGTGTCTTCGGCCGCGCTCATCAACATGGTGCGCACTTCGACCAGCCGCGAGACCGTGCCGCGTGACTCGACCCAGGTCCGCACCTCGTCGGCGAGCGGCGCACGCGTGCGCAGCTCCACATCGCCGCCGAACAGGGCACGCGTGTCGGCCAGCAGGCTGGCACTGACCTGACGGTACAGGCCGCCGCTGGCCGCGATCAGGGCCACGCCCAGCATCAGGCAGGCGCAGAACACCCACAACGTGCGCCCGCTGCCGCGCAGGTCCCGCCACGCCAGGCTAAGCAGGCTGCGCATGGGAGGGCTCCTGTTCGGACTGCAGCTCGGCCAGGCGACCGCCGGACAGGCGCAGCACGCGGTCGCAGCGGCGGGCGAAGGCCATGTCGTGCGTGACCAGGACGAGGGTGGTGTTCGACTCGGCATTCAGATGCAGCAGCAGCTCGCCGATGGCCGCGCCGGTGCGATCGTCGAGGTTGCCCGTCGGCTCATCGGCCAGGACCAGCTTGGGTTGGTGGACCAGCGCGCGGGCAATCGCCACCCGCTGCTGCTCGCCCCCGGACAACTGACCGGGATAGTGATCCAGGCGCGCGCCGAGGCCAATCCTGTCGAGGAGGGCACGCGCGCGCTCGCGGGCGTCGCGGCGGCCGGCGATCTCGAGCGGCAGCGCCGCGTTGTCGAGCGCAGTCAGGCTCGGCACCAGGTGGAAGGACTGGAAAACGATGCCCATGTGGTCGCGGCGCAGGTCGGCGAGCTGGTCGCGGTCGAGTGTCTCCAGCGCCTGTCCGTCGACCGCCACCGACCCGCTTGCGGGCCGTTCGAGTCCGGCCAGCAGCAGCAGCAGCGAGGTCTTCCCTGTCCCCGATGGGCCGGCAATCGCGACGCGCTCGCCGGCGGCGATCTCCAGGTCGACTTCGCGCAGGATGTCGATGCGGCTGTCGCCCAGCGTGTAATGCATGCTGAGTTGATTCAGGCGGACCATGGCGGGCTCGTGTCGTCACAGAGTCAAGAGGACTGCGGGAGGCGACTGGAGTTCTGCCGGTCGATCACGTCCGGTGCCGCCCGGGCCGACCCGAGGCGGCTAAACTGTTCGAGCACGTCGCGGCCGCCGCTATCGAGCCGCGCCCCGCCTGACGGGTTCTGCGGAGACGAACTTGGACACGAGCACCCCTTCCCTTGCCGCCCCGTCGCATGCGCGAGCCGGCGAGATTGTGTGTCGCGAGCTGGATGTTGTCCCGGCTGCCGGCCTGTCGCAGGCCGACATCGCCTCGCGCCTGCAGCGCCATGGCCCCAACCGCCTGGCGGAAACGCCCCCGCGCCCCCTGTGGCTGAAGTTCCTCGATCAATTCAGGAGCGTGCTGATCGGCATCCTGATCGGCGCCGCGCTGCTCGCCGGACTGATCGGCGACATCAAGGATGCGGCGGTGATTGCGGTCGTGGTGCTGCTCAACGCCACCCTGGGCTTCTTCCAGGAGCGTCGTGCGGAGAACGCCCTGGCCGCCTTGCGCGGCATGCTGGCGCCGAGCGCAAGGGTTCGGCGCGACGGGGAAGCCCGGATCGTGCCGGCCCAAGAGCTCGTGCCCGGCGACATCCTGTTGCTGGAGGCGGGTGATCGGGTGCCGGCCGATGCCCGGGTGCTGCAGGCGCATGGGGCCGAGGTGGCCGAGGCGGCGCTGACCGGCGAATCGCAGGCGGTCGGCAAGACCGCCGAGGCGGTGGCGGCCGAGGCCGCCCTGGCCGAACGCATCGGCATGGTGTTCATGAATACCGTGATCACCCGCGGCCGCATCGAGGCCGTGGTGACCGCGACCGGCATGCAAACGGAAATGGGGCGCCTGGCTGGGCTGCTCGCACAGACGGTCGAGTCGGCAACGCCCCTGCAGGTCCAGCTCGACGCGCTGGGCAAGCGCCTGGCGCTCATTGCGGCCGTCGTCGTCGGCCTGATGTTCGTGGCCGGGCTGCTGCGTGGGGACGACCTGGTCACCACGGCGATGACCGCGATCGCCCTTGCCGTCGCCGCGATTCCTGAAGGCTTGCCCGCCGTGGTCACGGTGACGCTGGCGCTCGGCATGCACCGCATGGCCAGACGCCACGTGATCGTGAAGAAGCTGGCGGCGGTCGAGACGCTCGGGTGCACTACGGTGATCTGTTCGGACAAGACCGGCACGCTGACGCTGAACCAGATGACGGCCCGCGCGCTGCGCGCCGCAGGGCGCAGTTACACCGTGGAGGGCGAAGGCTATGCCGCCGCCGGCCGCATCCTGGACGAGAAGGGGCGCGCGGCCGGCGCCGAGCTTCACCCGCTCCTGCTGCCGGCCGCCCTGTGCGCCGACGCCCGCCTGCAGGCGGGCCTGCTCATCGGCGACCCCACCGAAGGGGCCTTGCTTGCGCTTGCTGTCAAGGCGGGGGTGGATCCTGACCTGCAGGCCGAACGTACGCCCCGCGTCGCCGAACTGCCATTCGACTCGGCACACAAGTTCATGGCGACCTTCCACCAGGATGGCGACATGGTGCAGGTCTGGGTGAAGGGCGCGCCCGACGTGCTGATCGGCCGCGCCACGCGGATGCAGGGCGCGGACGGCGAGGTCGCGCTCGACGCCGAGCTCCGCGCCCTGCTGCTGCAGGCCAATCAGGAGCTCGCCGAGGGCGCGATGCGGGTGCTCGCGCTCGCCGGGCGCCGGATTCCGGCGCGCGAGTTCGATCCCGCCGGCGACTTGATGGCCTGGGTGAGCGAACTGAGCCTGTGCGGCCTGGTGGGCATCATCGATCCGCCGCGCCCCGAGGCGCGCGAGTCGATCGCGCAATGCAACGCGGCAGGGATCCGGGTGAAGATGATCACCGGCGATCATCCGGTGACGGCCGCCGCCATTGCGCGCGAGCTCGGCCTGGTCGGCGAGGTGCATGAGGGGCGCGAACTCGATGGCCTGGGCGAGGAGGCCACCACCGCCCTGGTCGAGCGCAGCGCGGTTTTCGCCCGGGTGGCGCCGGAGCACAAGATGCGCATCGTGGAATCGCTGCAGCGGCAGGGGCAGGTCGTGGCGATGACCGGCGATGGCGTCAATGACGCGCCTGCGCTCAAGCGCGCGGACATTGGCGTGGCGATGGGCATCACCGGCACCGAAGTCACCAAGGAAGCCGCCACCCTGGTGCTCACCGACGACAACTTCGCGTCCATCGTGCGTGCAGTGCGCGAGGGACGAACCATCTACGAGAACATCGTCAAGTTCGTCCGCTTCCAGCTGTCGACCAACATCGGCGCCATCCTCACCGTGCTCGGGGCGCCTTTCATGGGCCTGGCGACACCCTTCACCGCGGTGCAGATCCTGTGGGTGAACGTCATCATGGACGGGCCACCGGCGATGACGCTCGGGGTGGAGCCGGCCCGCCCCGGGATCATGGACCAGCCGCCGCGCGCCGACGATGCCGCCATCCTGTCGCCGCAGCGCATGTGGCGCATCGCGCTGTACGGCCTGACCATGGCGGTCGGCACGCTTGGCGTCTACGCCTGGGCCATGGCCTCGGGCGACACCGCCCGCGCGATGACGCTGGCCTTCACCACCTTCGTGCTGTTCCAGTTCTTCAACATCTTCAACGCCCGCACCGAGCACGGCAGTGCGTTCAACCGCCAATTCTTCAGCAACGGCAAGCTGTGGCTCGCCTTGCTGGGCGTGGTCCTGCTGCAGGTCGTCGTCGTTCATTGGGCGCCCGCGCAGGCCGTGTTCGACACGGTTGATCTAGGCGCGAAGGATTGGCTGATCGCCACCGCGGTCGCCTCCACCACGCTGCTCCTCGAAGAATCACGCAAGGCGCTGTGCAGGCTGGCGAGCTGAGCTCCGCCTGCATCCCAGGCATCGCTCAGCGCTCCCCAGGGTCGGCAGCACGAGGCGCAGTGGTCTGGGCGGTGGCGCGTTCGGCGCCGACTTCAAGGCCCAGGGCGCGGGCTCGCTTCGACCAGCGTCACCTGGCAAGGTGCTGCATGTCGTCCACCGTGTCGCCTTCGCTTTGCGTGAGTATCGCTGCCCTGGAACGAACGCCAAGCTTTCATGACGAAAGGAGGGGTGGGCAATGGCTGGCAGCGGGCAGGCGCAGCCTTGCCGGCATGCTCAGCGATAAGGCCGTCCCGTCTGGGCGTTTCGTCTTGTTACCATCAACAAGGGTTCGCGATATCGCATGATGGAAAGTCGCCTTGGGGAACATGCATGACGATGCCAGTGAGGCAGCGGGGAATGGGAGGGGCATGCAGGCAGATCGGCTCATGGGTGTTGGCCTGCATCGCCATAGCGGCGAATGCACAATCGCCGCGGGTGGTGCTGGCTGAGGTCGAACGCGGTCCGATGATCGAGGAGATCGCCCTGAACGGCACGGTGGTGGCGCGGCGGAACGTCGATATCTCGGTATCGATTGGCGGGCTGGTGCGCGAACGCCTGGTCGATACCGGTGCACTGGTTGCCAAGGGTGAGCCCTTGCTGCGGATGGACGACGAACTCGCACGGCTCGAGCATGACCGCATCACGGCGGAACTCCGTGAGACCGAGAAGCGCCTGATGGAGGCCCAGCGGCTGCTGGAGCAGGCGCGCAGCGTGAGCGGCGGACGGGTGATCCCGGCGACCGAACAGGCGCGGCGCGCGAGCGAGGTCGGCATCGCCGAAGCGGCCGTCGGACGAGCCCGTGCTGCCCAGCGCCTTCAGGCTGCGAGGCTGAGTCGCCATGTACTGCATGCGCCCTTCGACGCCCTCGTCAGCGCCCGCGCGGCGGATGTCGGGCAGTGGCTGGAGCCTGGCGATCCGGTCTTCACCCTGGTCGATTCAGCTGACCTGTTGATCGATTTCCAGGTGCCGCAGCAGGCTTTCAATCTCCTCGGGCCCGATTCCACCGTCCTGGTCGATATCCCCGGCGATGGCAAGCGCCCCGCAGCCGTTGAAACCCGGCTACCGATCACCGACGTCCAGGCGCGCACCTTCCTGCTGCGCGCGCGCGCACCGAAAGGCGCACCGCTGGTGCCGGGCATGGCGGTCTCGGCGACACTGAGGTTGATACGGGATGTCGCGGCCTTGTCGGTCGTGCGTGACGCCATCAATCGCTACCCGGATGGGCGTATCACGGTGTGGGTGGCGGAGCCGATGGAAGACAAGGGGCTGCATCGGGTTCGTGAACAAGCTGTTCGGATTGCCGCCTCGCTAGGAGACCAAGTGTTCGTCACCGATGGCCTCATCGGCGGTGAGCGCGTCGTGACGCGAGGTAACGAGGCATTGCGCGAAGGCCTCGAAGTCAGCGCAGTGGGCGGCTAGTCCAGTGTTTGCCTACATTGTCCGCCATGGCACGCTGGTGGCCGTGATCGCGCTCATCGTGCTGGTTCTCGGCATCGTGACCGCCTTGCGCATTCCGGTGCAGATGATCCCTGATCTGGAGGTGCGGACGGTAAGCGTGGAGACGCGCTGGCCCGGAGCCACGCCACAGGACGTGGAGAAGGACATCCTGATCGAGCAGGAACGCTATCTGCGCAGCCTGCCCAACCTGCAGCGCATGACGGCGACGGCCGGCAATGGGGTTGCGGAGATCGAGCTCGAGTTTCCCTTCGGCGTCGATCTGACGCAGTCGCTCATCGAGGTCAACAACGCGCTGAGCCGGGTGAGCGGCTACCCGCGCAATGTGGATCAGCCGCGCGTCGTCGCCAGCTCCTTCTCTGCCAACGCTTTCATGCACTTCGGACTCGGACCGCTGGAGGGCGATGCCAGACGGGTCGACGTTCGGCTGCTGCAGGACTTCGCCGAGGACCGCGTGCGGCCGCGCATGGAGAGCGTTGCCGGGGTTTCCGAAGTGCGCGTCAGTGGCGGTCTGGAGCGCCAGTTGCAGGTGCTGGTCGACGCCGAGGCGCTGGCCCAGCGCGGCCTGGCCCTGACGGATATCCGCGACGTCATCCAGGCGCGCAATCAGGACATTTCCGGTGGCGAGGTCACCGCCGGCAAGCGCCGATACCTGTTGCGCACGGTAGGGCGTTTCCAGACGCCTGCCGAGCTGGCTGACCTCGTGCTCCGCCGCGATGGCGACAGCGTGGTACGCCTGGGCGATGTCGCCGAAGTGCGCCAAGGGCATGCACGTCCGAGCTTTGTCAGTCGTCAGAACGGTGACCCCCGGCTCGCCCTGCAGGTACGCCGCCAGGCCGGCTCCAACGTCATCGACATCAAGCGCGCAATGCTCGCCGAGGTGGAGGCGATCAACGCCGAGGTCCTGAATCCAGCGGGAATGCATCTGGCGTTGAATTCGGACGACGTCCGCTATGTCGAGGCCTCCATCGGCAATGTGTGGACAAACCTGGCGCTTGGCGGCGTGTTCGCCACCCTGGTGATGTTTGCCTTCTTGCGTTCGGGCCGGGCCACCGTGGTGGGGGTGATCGGCATCCCGCTGTGCGCGGTCGCCGCCTTCATCGCACTGATGCTGAGCGGGCGCACGATCAACGTGATCTCGCTCGCTGGCGTGGCCTTTGCGCTCGGCATGACCATCGACAACAGCATCGTCGTGCTCGAGAACATCGAACGCTACCGTCGTCGCGGGCTGGACCGTATCGAGTCCGCGCTCCAGGGCGTTCGCGAGGTGTGGCCGGCGGTGCTGGCTTCGACGATGACCACCGTGCTGGTCTTCCTGCCCATCCTATTCATCGTCGAGGAGGCCGGGCAGCTCTACTCCGATGTTGCGATCGCGATCTCGGGCGCAATCCTGGCCTCGATGCTGGTCGCGATCACCCTGATCCCGACTCTGTGCGCACGGGTGGATTTCGGTCATCGTGCTGGCGACGCGGGAGAGTTCCCGCGCCTGAACCGCGCCCTGCGCTGGCTGCTCGATACGTCACTGCGACGCACTGCGGTCATGCTCGGAACCGTTGCCGGCGCGGCATTGATCATTGCGCTGCTCACGCCGCCTGCCGAGTATCTACCCGAGGGAGAGGAGCCCAAGACCTTCGCCGTCATGAACGCGCCGCCCGGCTATAACCTGGAAACCATGGGCGAGATCGCTCGCCAGGTCGAGGCCCATTTCCTGCCCCACGTGGGGGCCCAGCCCGACGCCTTTCTGCGCGGCGAGACATCCGTACCCCCCGTGCGCTACATCAACCTCGGCTACGACCCGACGCGACTGCGCATCATCTCGGAGACCATCGATCCGGCCCACATCGACGCCTTGATGGATGCGATCACGGCACATTACGAGAGCTACCCTGGCATGCGCGCCTTTGCGGCGAGGGGGTCCATCATCTCGAGCAACGATGGCGGAACGCGCAGCATCAGCCTGGACATTTCAGGGCCGGATCTGCCGAGCATCTTCGACACCGCGCGTGCGATCGAACGCCGCGCACGCGACCTGTTTGACGGGCCACGCATCCAGAGCCAGCCTTCCAGTCTCACCCTCGCCCAGCCGCTGGTGCAGATCCGTCCAGACTGGGATCGCGCCGCCGAGTTGGGCCTGTCCACTGACGCCATCGGCTTCAGCGTCGCCGCCCTGACCCAGGGTGCCTATGTGGATGACTTCTTCCTCGGCGACGACAAGATCGACATCTACCTGTACGGCGCCGACGCGGCCGAGCCCCAGCTTGCGCAGGTGCCCGGCTTGCTGCTACGTACGCCCGGCGGGGCGACGCTGCCATTGTCGGCGTTGGCCGACATCGAGGAGTTGGCCGACACCATCTCGATCCGTCGTGTGAATGGGCGCCGGACCGTGACGCTCAACATCATCCCGCCCGAGGAGGTGGCGCTGGAAACCGGGGTGGCACGGGTGAGGCAGGACCTGCTCGGCGCCATGCAGGCTGGCGGCGAACTTGGCAGCGATATTTCGATCGGGCTTTCCGGTGCGAGCGACGCGCTCGAGCGAACGCGTGCGGCGCTGAGCGGCAACTTCATCATCGCGCTACTCATCGTGTACCTCCTGCTGGTGGCGATCTTCACCCACTGGGGCTACCCCCTGCTCATCATGACCACCATCCCGCTCGGCATTGCGGGCGGCATCGTCGGCCTCGCGCTGATGAACGGCATCGGTGCGCTGCTGCCTGCGCTGGGTTTGGCGCCCATTTCCCAGCCCTTCGACATGATCACCATGCTGGGCTTCCTGATCCTGATGGGCACGGTGGTCAACAACCCCATCCTCATCGTCGATCAGGCGCGGCGCAATCTGGAACATGGACAGCACTCGCTGCGCGAGGCGATTGCGGCGGCCATCGAGGCGCGCCTGCGGCCGATCGCCATGACCACGCTGACCACGCTTTGCGGCATCGCGCCACTGGTGCTGATTCCCGGCGAGGGCACCGAGCTGTACCGCGGCGTGGGGGCGATCGTGTTGTTCGGTCTGCTCGGGGCAGCTGTCGTCACGCTCACCTTCCTGCCCGCCTTGCTCGTCCTCGTGCTCGGCCTGGCGCGCCGGCTCGGTGTCGGAGGGGGCGCTTCGGGGCCAGCAACCGCAGCTTGAGCGGGACACGCTCCGGTGGCGCGCCGAGCCAGACCTTGGCTGTGTCCCGACCGTCATTGCCGGGCCGCCCCCCGCAGCAACCGATCGAGCCGGTTCGCGAAGGCCTGCCGGTCGGCGGTGCTGAATGGCGCGGGTCCGCCGGTGTCGACGCCGGTGCTGCGCAGGGTGTCCATGAAGTTGCGCAGGTCGAGCAGTTCGCGGATGTTGTCCTTCCCGTACAGCTCGCCCTTGGGCGACAAGGCGTGGGCGTCGCGGGCGACGACGTCGGCGGCGAGCGGGATGTCGGCGGTGATCACCAGGTCGCCGGCCTGCAGGTGGGCGGCGATGTACTTGTCGGCCTCGTCGAAGCCGCCGGGCACCTGGATCATCCGGATGTTGGGGGCGGCGGGCACGCGCAGGTACTGGTTGGCGACCAGGGTGAGCGGATGTCCGGTGCGCGCGGCGGCGCGGAACAGGATGTCCTTGATGACGCCGGGGCAGGCGTCGGCGTCGACCCAGATGTGCACGGGGCACCTCTCGTGATGAGTTGGCAGAAGGTGAGTTGGAAGAAGGCCGCCACCGCACGCGGGCGGGAGACGAACGGCCGGGCCGCATTGTGGCGGGTCGGGCGCCACACTGGTGTGCCGCTCAGGCCTCTTCGCCGAGGTAGGCCGCGCGCACCTTGGGGTCCTCGAGCAGGGCGCTGCCGCTGCCGGTGAGGGTGATCTGGCCCGATTCCATGACGTAGCCGCGCTGGGCGAATTCGAGCGCGAGGTTGGCGTTCTGCTCGACGAGCAGGATGGTCACCCCTTCGCGCGCCACCGATTGCACGACCTCGAAGATCTTCTCCACCACCAGCGGCGCCAGGCCCATCGAGGGTTCATCCAGCAGCAGCAGCCGCGGGCGCGACAGCAGGGCGCGGCCGATCGCCAGCATCTGCTGCTCGCCGCCCGACAGCGTGCCGGCGACCTGCGGCAGGCGCTCCTTGATGCGCGGCAGCATGGTGTAGACGCGCTCGAGGTCGGCCTCGATGCCGGCGTGGTCGCGGCGGCTGTAGGCGCCCATGCGCAGGTTCTCTTCCACCGTCAGGCGGGTGAAGATGCCGCGCCCCTCGGGCACCAGGGCGACGCCGGCGCGCAGGCGGCGGTGGGCGGGCAGGGCGTTGATGCGCTCGCCCTTGTAGTGGATGTCGCCGCCGGCGATCGGCAGCACGCCGGCGATGGCATTCAAGGTGGTGGTCTTGCCGGCGCCGTTGGCGCCGATCAGGCACACGGTTTCGCCGGCGTGGAGTTCGAGGTCGATGCCCTTGACCGCCTGGATGCCGCCGTAGGCGATCTTGAGGCCCTGCAGCCGCAGCAGCGGCGAGCCCGGATCGGTATGCAGATCAGTGCGCATGCTTGCCCCCGCCGAGGTAGGCGGCGATCACCGCGTCGTCCTTCTGCACCACGGCCGGCACGTCCTCGGCGATCTTCTTGCCGAAGTCGAGGACCGCGACGCGGTCGCACAGGCCCATCACCAGCTTCACATCGTGCTCGATCAGCATCACGGTGATGCCGTCATTGCGGATTTGCTGGATCAGCAGCTTGAGCTGTCCGGTCTCGGTGGCATTCATGCCGGCGGCGGGTTCGTCGAGCGCCAGCAGTTGCGGCTCGGTGGCGAGCGCACGGGCAATCTCGAGCCGGCGCTGGTCGCCGTAGGACAGGTTCTTCGACACCACGTCGGCGAAGCGCTGGATGCCCACGTAGCGCAGCAACTCGTAGGCGCGCTCGGTGGTCAGGCGCTCCTCCTCGCGGGTGAAGCGGCTCTGGGTCAGTACCCCCCAAACGCCGGCCCGGGTGCGGACGTGATGGCCGGCCATGACGTTCTCGAGCGCGGTGAGATCGCGGAACAGCCGGATGTTCTGGAAGGTGCGGGCGATGCCGCGGCCGACGACCTTGTGCGGCTTGCCGGTGGGCAGCAGGCTGCCGTTGAACACGAACTCGCCGCCGTCGGGCGTGTAGGCGCCGGTGAGCACGTTGAAGAAGGTGGTCTTGCCGGCACCGTTGGGGCCGATCAGGCCATAGACCTCGCCCTTGCGGATGGTCAGCGAGACATCGGACAGCGCCTGCAGGCCGCCGAAGCGCTTGCCGATGTTGCGGGCCTCGAGCAGGGTGATCACTTCGCCGCCTCCTGCTTCTGCGCCTTGCTCAGGTGATGGCTCAGGTGATGGCCATGGCAGTAGCGCGCGCGCGCCGGGATCATGCCGGCCGGGCGCAGCAGCATCATCAGGATCATCGCCAGCGACAGCAGCAGCATGCGCAGCACCTCGGGGTCGAGCAGCACGTGGCCGAACAGCGTCTGCTGCAGGGGCACGGCGACGTCGCGCAGGATCTCGGGCAGCAGCGCGAGCGCGAAGGCGCCCACCACCGCACCGGCGATGTTGCCCATGCCGCCGAACACGACCATGGTCAGCACCGCGATCGACTCCATCAGGCTGAAGCTCTCGGGGCTGACGAAGCCCTGGAAGGCGCCGAACAAGGCGCCCGCCACGCCGCCGAAGGTGGCGCCGAGCGCGAAGGCGAGCAGCTTCATGTTGCGCGTGTTGATGCCGATCGCCTTGGCGGCGAGCTCGTCGTCGCGCATCGCCGCCCACGCCCGGCCGATGCGAGAGATCTGCAGGCGCTGGATGAAGAGGATGGAGGCGGCCACCGCGGCGAGGAAGAAGTAGTAGTAGAGGAACAGCGAGTTGATGGTGAAGTCCTCGCTGAGGCGGATGTTGCGTGACAGGTCCCAGCCGAACAGCACGATCGGGTCGATCATGTTGATGCCCTGCGGCCCGTTGGTGATGTTGACCGGGTAGTTCAGGTTGAGCATGAAGATGCGCACGATCTCGCCAAAGCCCAATGTCACGATGGCGAGGTAGTCGCCGCGCAATCGCAGCACTGGAAAGCCGAGCATGATGCCGGCGAGCGCGGCGAAGGCGGCCCCCAGCGGCAGGATCAGCCAGAACGGCAGATGGATGCCGAAGTGCGGCGAGGCCAGGAAGGCGAAGGTGTAGGCGCCCACCGCATAGAAGGCGATGTAGCCGAGGTCGAGCAGGCCGGCGAAGCCCACCACCAGGTTGAGGCCGAGCGCCAGCATCATGTAGAGCAGCGCGAAGTCGAGGATGCGCACCCAGCTGCGGCCGAACTGCCAGGCGATGAAGGGCGCGGCGATGGCGATGAGGATGATCAACCAGCGCGCGGCGGTGGGGTTGCGCTTGCCCAGCCAGGGGACGGCGGCGACGAGTTCGTTCATGTGCGTGCTCGCTCAGGCCCGGTCCGAGACGCGTTCGCCGAGCAGGCCGGTGGGGCGGAAGATCAGCACCAGGCCGAGGATGATGAAGGCGAAGATGTCCTGGTAGGACGAGTTGAGGAAGCCGAAGGTGACATGCTCGATGTAGCCCGCGCCGAAGGATTCGACCAGGCCGAGCACGATGCCGCCGAGCATGGCACCGCCGAGGTTGCCGATGCCGCCCAGCACCGCCGCGGTGAAGGCCTTCAGCCCGGGCATGAAGCCCATGCCGTAGTGGGCGATGCCGTAGTTGCTGGCGAACATCACCCCGGCCACGGCGGCGAGCGCGGCACCGATGACGAAGGTGAGCGCGATCACCGCATTGGTGTCCACGCCCATCAGGCTGGCGACGCGGTGGTTCTCGGCGGTGGCGCGCATCGCGCGGCCGATCCGCGTGCGATTGACGAGCAGCAGCAGGCCGGTCATCAGCAGCGCCGACACGACGACGATGGTGACCTGCACCGGGGTGACGAACACGCCAGGGATCGGCTGCAGCGGGGTGGTCGAGATGAGCTGCGGGAAGGTGTGGTAGTTGCGGCCCCAGATGATCATGGCCAGGGTCTGCAGCAGGAAGGAGACGCCGATCGCGGTGATCAGCGGTGCCAGCCGCGGCGCGTTGCGCAATCGCCGGTAGGCGAGCCGCTCCATCGTGAAGCCGAGCAGCATGCAGATCGCCATCGCCACCGCGAGCGCGATCGCCAGCATCACCAGCGGCGACATGCCGGGCGCGATGCCCATCATGAACAGCATGGTCTGCAGCGCGACCAGCGCGCCGACCATCAGCACGTCGCCATGGGCGAAATTGATCAGCCCCAGGATGCCGTAGACCATCGTGTAGCCGAGCGCGATCAGCGCGTAGACGCTGCCGATCACCAGCCCGTTGATGAATTGCTGGATCAGGGTTTCCATGCTGCCTTCCAGAAATCTGCGGACGTGCGCCCGCCGAGCCGGCGAACCGGGCGCACGCCGCTGCGCCCGTAGGGGAGAAAGAGGAACAGGCGGAGGGGCGCCGCCCGCGCGCCGTGATCAGGGGCGAGGGCGGCGGTTCAGAGGCTTACAGTGGCACCCAGGCGCCGTCCCTGAAGTTGTAGATCGTCACCGCGCCTTCCTTGATGTCGCCGTTGGCGTCGAAGGCGACATTGCCGATCACGCCCGGGAAGTTGCTGTTCCTGAGCTCGGGCAGGTATTTGGCCGGCTCGACCGAGTCGGCCTTCTGCATCGCGTTGATGATTGCCATCGCGGCGTCGTAGGCGTAGGGGGAATAGATCTGCACGTCGGTGTTGAAGCGCTTCTTGTAGCGCTCGCGGAAGTCGGCACCGCCCGGCATCTTCTCGAGCGGCAGACCGGGCAGCGAGCAGTAGGCGCTGGACGACATGCCATCGCCGGCGAGCTTGATCATCTCGGGGCTGCAGCCGCCGTCGCCGGTGAGGAACTTGGCGGTGATGCCCAGTTGCTTCATCTGGCGCACCATCGGTCCGGCCTGGGCGTCCATGCCGCCGTAGAAGATCACCTCGGGGTTGGTGGCGCGGATCTTGGTCAGGATGGCATTGAAGTCGGTCGCCTTGTCGGTGGTGAACTCGCGCGCCACCACTTCGCCGCCTCCTTCCTTGACCGCCTTCGCGGTCTCGTCGGCCAGGCCCTGGCCATACGCGGTACGGTCGTCGATGATCGCCACCCGCTTGGCGCCGAGCGCGCCGGTGGCGTACTTGCCCAGCCCGGTGCCCTGCTGCACGTCGTTGGCGATGGTGCGGAACACGCCGGAGAAGCCCTGCAGCGTCAGCTTCGGGTTGGTCGAGGCCGGCGACACCTGCGGAATGCCGGCCTGGTCGTAGATGCGCGAGGCCGGAATCGAGGTGCCCGAGTTCAGGTGGCCGATCACCCCCTTCACCCCGGCATCGACCAGGCGCTGTGCCACCGTGGTGCCGGTGCGCGGGTCGGCCTGGTCGTCCTCGCCGATCAGCTCGAACTTGACCTGCTTGCCACCGATCGTGATGCCCTTGGCGTTGGCTTCCTCGATCGCGAGGCGGGTACCGTTTTCGAGATCCTTGCCGAGGTGGGACTGGTTGCCGGTGAGCGGGGCGGCCCCGCCCAGCTTGACCACCATTTCCTGCGCGTGGGCGGCGCTGAGGCCGATGCTCATCAGTGCGACTGCGACGACGGTTCTCTTCATGCTCTGGATCTCCGGGGTGATCAGGGATGTTGTTTGGGTGAGGCCGAAACGCGCAGCTATTGTGCCCAAAATCCGGTCCTGTGCATGCGGGATTTGAATGACCGGATAAGGCTCTGGCCTGGAAAGCTCAGCGCCGCCCCGGGGGCGAGCGCCGGCGCACCGGGCATGGACGATGTTGCGCCGCCGCAAACGTCGGTTGTCAGGGTCAGATGTTGCAGTGCAATATATCGCATGTCGCATCCATGCTTACCCCGAACCGAGGCCGAAATTGGGTTTTCGCCTGTCCCTGGCACGCGTCCGTGCCGCGCTCTCTCGCATCTTCGGCGGCAAGGCCGCCGTGCCGGCGACCTTGCCGCCGCCGCCCGCGGTCGCGGCTGCGGAGGCGGTTGTGGTCGCGGCTGTGGATGGACCGCCGGTCGCCCACGTGCCGATCGAAGTGAAGGCGTCACCTGCCGTGGCTGAGCCTGAGACCACGCCAGGCCTGGAGGTCGAGCCGGCCGCCATCGCCGCCGCGCCTGATCCGGACGCCGAACGGCTGCTCGCCCGCTGTGCCCGTCTGGAAGGGCAAAGGCTCGAGCTCACGACCCGTCTTGCCGACATGCAGCAGCAGCTGCGCCGCTACGAGCAGCAGCAATACCTGGCCCTCGGCGAGATCGTGGGCGAGTGCCTGCGCCTGCGCCAGGAATACCTCAGTCTCAAGGCCGCGCGTTCGGGCACGGCGGCCGATCGTGAACAGGCGCGCCAGGCGGACGAGGACTTCGACGCCTACCGCCGCAGCACCGAGCACACGGCCGCGCCGCTGCCCGAACTCGATGAGGATGAGCAGGACGAACTGCGCCGGCTCTACCGGGCAGCGGCGATGCGTTGCCATCCAGACCGCGCGGCGGAGGCCGAGCGCGCCCAGGCCCACGAGATCTTCCTGCGCGTGCAGGCGGCGTATCAGGCCTGCGACCTGGCGGGCTTGCGCGGCATCACCGCCGAGCTCGCCGGCTTGGCGCGGCACGCGCAGGACACGGGTGCCGCGCTGGAAGGCGCTGCACTCGCGGGCAGCGGGGTCAGGCGCCGGGTAGCCGAGCTGCAGACCCAGGTCGCCGATCTGATCCTTGCCGTGCAGACCCTGCAACTGGATGCCAATTACCGCCAGGCCGTTCAGGTCGATTGCTGGGACTCGAACTTTGCCGAGGCGCGCGCGGGCTTCGAGGCCGAATGCGAAGCCTTGCGCAGGCAGATTGCGAGCCTGGAGCCCGTGCCAGCCTGAGGCGGAGGGGACGGGGGGCGAGGCTCAGTCGCCGCCCTCGGCCTCTCGTGTCACACCTCCAGCGCGCGCACGTTCACCTTCCTGCCCTTGAGCTTGCCCGCCGACAGGCGGCGTACCGCGTCGCGCGCGATCGCGTGTTGGACCGCGACGTAGGTGAGCTGGTCGGTGACGGTGATCTTGCCGACCTGCTCGCGCTTGAAGCCGGCCTCGCCGGTGAGCGCGCCGAGCACGTCCGCCGGGCGGATCTTGTCCTTGCGTCCGCCGAGGATCAGCAGGCTCACCATCGGCGCCTGCAACGGCTGCCCTTCCTCCGCGGTCAGCTCGTCGAGCGCGTGCCACTCGGGTTCGAAGCCCATCATCTGGGCGATGCTGGCGACGCGGCGCTTGTCCGCGCTGCTGCACAGGCTCAGCGCCCAGCCGTCCTCGTCGCCGCGGCCGGTGCGGCCGATGCGGTGGATGTGGATCTCCGGGTCGGGGGTGACGTCGACGTTGATCACCGCCTCGAGCTGGGCGATGTCCAGCCCGCGCGCGGCGACGTCGGTGGCGACCAGCACCGAGCAGCTGCGGTTGGCGAACTGGATCAGCACCTGGTCGCGCTCGCGCTGCTCGAGTTCGCCACTGAGGGCGAGCGCGGCGAAGCCCTCGGCGCGCAACTGCTCGACCAGATCGCGGCATTGCTGGCGCGTGTTGCAGAAGGCCAGCGTGCTGGCCGGGCGGTAGTGGCGCAGCAGCTTGCCGACCGCCTGCAGCCGCGCCGGGTGGTCGACCTCGTAGAAGCGCTGGCGGATCTTGCTGCCGGCGTGCTGCTCGAGCAGCTTCACCTCCTGCGGTGTACGCAGGAAGCGCGCGGCCAGGCTGGCGATGCCCTCGGGATAGGTGGCGGAGAACAGCAGGGTCTGGCGGGCCGACGGACAACGGCTGGCGACGTAGGCGATGTCGTCGTGAAAGCCCATGTCCAGCATGCGGTCGGCTTCGTCCAGCACCAGGGTGTTGAGGGCGTCGAGCTTGAGGCTGCCGCGTTCGAGGTGGTCCATGATGCGCCCGGGCGTGCCGACCACGACATGGGCACCATGCTCCAGGCTGTCGCGCTGCGGCCGCATCGGCGTGCCGCCGCACAGCGACAGCACCTTGATGTTGGCCTCGAAGCGCGCCAGGCGGCGGATCTCCTGCGTGACCTGGTCGGCCAGCTCGCGGGTCGGGCACAGCACCATGGCCTGGACGGCGAGCCTGCGCACGTCGAGCCGGGTCAGCAGCGGCAGGGCGAAGGCCGCGGTCTTGCCACTGCCGGTCTTGGCCTGGGCGATGAGGTCGTGTCCGGCGAGCGCCAGCGGCAGGCTGGCGGCCTGGATCGGGGTCATCGATCGATAGTCGAGCTGGCGCAGGATGTCCAGCATCGCCAGCGGCAGGGGCAGGCCGTCGAAGGGCAGGCCCGGGTCTGCGGCAGGGGACTGCGAGGAGGGGCCGCTCGGGCTGTCTGCGGGGTGTTCGGATGAGGTGTCGTTGAGCGTGGTCATGCGCGATTATCGGCCCTGATCCGGCACGGTCGGCAGAAAACTTGCCGGCGCCCCTGCAGCCGCACCCGGTGTCAGGCGCCGGCGATCCAGCCCTCGAGCGCATCCATCGCTGGCGGCAGGCCGAACTGGGGCGGTCCGTGGCGGGCGCAGGCGGCGGCCTGGAAGAGGGCGAGCACCGCATCGAGGCGGTCACCGCTGGCGTCGTCGACCAGGCTGGCGCGCAGCGCGGCATCAATGTGCAGGGCCAGCGCCGGCTCGACCAGGCCGGCGCACAGGGCGTCGACCAGGGTTTCGCGCGCCAGCCGCCGCGCGGCGGTGTGCCTGCGCTTGTCGTCGCTCTTGTATGAATGAGGCGTGATGCGGCGGGCCAGTAGCCCGGGGTAGGCTTCGACCGCGACCCGCTGGGGGTCGCCCGCGTGCACGCCGGCGACGCTGACGTGTGCGTCCAGCAGGCGCGGCGCGCCTGCCAGAAACATCAGCCCGACGGGTGGATTCACCAGCTTGAGCGGGCTGTGCGAGCGCGCCGGCAGGTCGGTGGCGCGGTGGGCGTAGCGCCGGCCGATCGGGCGGGTCTGGCGATAGGCGTCGAGCGCGGCGCGAAAGCCGGCCTTGCCGAGTGCGGCGCAGTGGCGCACCAGTGCGGCCCAGGACTGCGGCCAGGCGAGATCGACCACGGCCTCGCGCGGCAGGCCGAAGGGAAAGTCGAAGGCCCCCAGCCAGGGGCCGGGCCGCGCCAGCAGGGCGTCGAAGGAGGCCCAGTCGGGGCAGGCCTCGATCGCCTCCAGCCTCAGGCAATCCGCCTCGAGTCGGCCGACGGCCACGGTGATCGGTTTTGCCCGCCGCGGTGCGGAGGTGAAATCCACGCCGAGGAGCTGCCAGTCCTGCGGGCTCGTCACGGCGAGACCGGGCACGGCGGCATCACCGGGCCCATGATGCGGGCGGCCGTGGTCACGGTGTTGAAGTGGATGGTGACGGTGTCGTCGATCGGCTGCGCATAGCCCCCCGCCATGGCGACCGCGACCGGCACGCCGGCGGCGCGGCAGCTGCCGAGCACCCGTTCGTCGCGGGCGGCGAGGCCCGCGATGCTCAGAGCCAGCCGCCCGAGGCGGTCGCCGGCGTAGGGGTCGGCGCCGGCGAGGTAGATCACCAGCTCCGGCCGGGCGCGGCTGAACACGATGTCGAGCGCCTCGTCAAGCGCGGCGAGGTAGGCCTCGTCGCCGGTGTCGTCGGGCAGCTCGATGTCGAGGTCGCTCGCCTGTTTGCGGAAGGGGAAGTTCCGGGCGCCGTGCAGGCTGCAGGTGAACACCTCGGACGCACCGGCCAGGATGGTCGCGCTGCCGTCGCCCTGGTGCACATCGCAGTCGATGATGGCGATGCGGCCGGCGCGCCCCTCGGCCTGCATCGCCAGCGCGGCGATGGCGGCATCGTTGAAGACGCAGAAGCCGGAGCCGAAGTCGCGATGGGCGTGGTGGGTGCCGCCCGCCAGATTGGCGGCACAGGCGCGGCCGCCTTCGCGCGCCAGCGCGCTGCGGCAGGCGGCCAGCGTGGCCCCGGCCGAGCGGCGTGAGCGCTCGACCATCGCCGCGCTCCACGGAAAGCCGATGCGGCGCACCTCGGCCGCCGCCAGCGTGCCGTCGATGACCCGCTGCAGGTAGCCGGCGTCGTGCGCGCGCAGGATCTCGGCATCGCTCGCCGCGGCCGGGACGTGGAAGTCGTCGGCGCCGAACAGCCCGCAATCGAGCAGGCGTGCGCGCAGGCGCGAGTACTTTTCCATCGGGAAACGGTGGCCCGCGGGCAGGGGCAGGACGAAATGGTCGGCGTAATACAGTTTCACGGCGGATGGCTTCCGGTTGAGCTCGCTGGGGCGGCACGGCGCGGGCGGGAACTTCGTCCCGGCGCCGGCTTCAGACCCCGCAGGCGGCAGAAAGTGCGCGAAGCATAAACCCCCGCCCGCCGCCTTGCGCCGCTGTAATACACTCGAACTCCCTGCCACACATCACAACAACACGGTGCAGCCATGAGCCTCATCGAAAGCGTCCGCCCCCTCAAGGACAAGCTGACCGCCATCCGGCGCGACATCCACGCCCATCCCGAGCTCGCCTTTGCCGAGCACCGCACCGCCGAGCTGGTGGTGCGCCAGCTCGAAGCCCTCGGCATCGAGACCCACCGCGGCATCGGCGGTACCGGGGTGGTCGGCGTGGTGCGCGGCGGGCGTGGCCTGCGCGCGATTGGCCTGCGCGCCGACATGGATGCGCTGCCGATCACCGAGCGCAACGAATTCGCCCACAAGTCCACCGTGCCGGGCTGCATGCACGCCTGCGGCCATGATGGCCATACCACCATGCTGCTGGGTGCCGCCGAGACCCTGGCCGCGCGGCGCGACTTCGATGGCACGGTGTACCTGATCTTCCAGCCCGCCGAGGAAGGCGAGGGCGGCGCGCCGGCGATGATCGCCGACGGCCTCTTCGATCGCTTCCCGATGGAGGCGGTGTTCGGCATGCACAACTGGCCGGGCATGGAGGCGGGCAGCTTCGCCATCCACAGCGGGCCGGTGATGGCGAGCGCGGACCGCTTCGACATCCGCTTCACCGGCGTCGGCGCCCATGCGGCGATGCCGCACCTGGGGGTGGACCCGGTGGTTGCCGGCGCCGCCTTCGTGCAGGCGGCGCAGACCCTGGTCAGCCGGGTGCTCGACCCGATCGACGCTGGCGTGGTGTCGATCACCCAGTTCCATGCCGGCGAGGCCTACAACGTGATCCCCGATCGCGCCGAGCTGTGCGGCACGGTGCGCACCTTCTCGGCCGAGGTGCGTGACCGCCTCGAGCGCGGCCTGCGCCAGGTGGCCGAAGGCATCGCCCGGAGCCACGGTGTGGACTTGAGCTTCGAGTTCCGCCGCGGCTATCCCCCGACCATCAATACCGTGGCCGAAGCTGCGCTGTGCGCCGAGGCCGCGCGTGCGGTGGCGGGGCCGGAGCGCGTGTTCACCGACCGTCGCCCGAGCATGGGGGCGGAGGATTTCGCCTATTTCCTGCAGGAAAAGCCGGGCGCCTACATCTGGATCGGCAATGGCCCGGGCGAGGGCGGCTGCATGCTGCACAACCCTACCTACGACTTCAACGACGAGGTGATGCCGGCCGGCGTGGCCTACTGGTGCGCGCTCGTGCGCCGTCTGCTCGGCCACGCGAACTGAGGCCGGCGACATGATGCGAACCCTGCGCCTGGCCTTTCGCATGATGCTGCGCGACCTGCGCGCGGGCGAACTGCACCTGCTCGGGCTGGCGATCGTGATTGCAGTGGCGAGCCTGACCAGCGTCGGCTTTCTGGCCGACCGCGTCGGCCGTGCCCTCGACCGCGAGGCCAACCAGTTGCTCGGCGGCGACCTCTTGCTGCGTGCCGACCGTCCCTGGCCGGCGGCCTTTGCCGACGAGGCCCGCGACCGTGGCCTGCAGACGGCGACGACGGTGCTCTTCACCAGTATGGCGAGCACCGAGGAGGGCGCTGCGCTCGCCGGCGTGAAGGTGGTCGAGGACGGCTACCCGCTGCGCGGCGCGATCCGCATCGCGCCCGGGCCGAACCAGCAGGACGAGGCCGCCGCGCGCGTGCCGGCAAGCGGCGAGCTGTGGCTGGACGAGCGCCTGTTCGCCGAACTGGGCGTCGCCGTGGGCGACAGCGTGGGCATGGGCGAGGTCGAGTTTCGTGTCGGCGCCATGGTCAGCTTCGAGTCGGACCGCGGGGCGAACTTCTTCAGCCTGCTGCCGCGGGCGATTTTCAGTCTCGCCGATCTCGAGCGTACCGGCCTGATCGCCGAGGGCAGCCGCGCCACCTGGCGCCTGCACGTGGCCGGGCCGCAGCCGGCGGTCGAGGCCTACGAGCGCTGGGCACGTGCCAAGCTCGGTCGTGGCCAGACGGTGGAGACGGTGGAGAACGCGCGCCCCGAGGTGCGCGCCGCGCTCGACCAGGCGCAGCGCTTCCTGCGCCTGGCGGCGCTGCTGGCGGTGATCCTCGCCGCGGTGGCGGTCGGCTTGTCGGCGCGCCGCTTCATGGCGCGCCACCTCGACGGCTGCGCGGTCATGCGGGTGCTGGGGGCGCGCCAGGCGCAGGTGCTCGGCATCGTGGTGGGCGAGTTCCTGCTCTTCGGCCTGGCGGCGGCGCTGGTCGGCACCGCGCTCGGCTGGAGCGTGCAGTGGGGGCTGGCCGGTGGCCTGCGCGAGATCCTCGCCACCGAGCTGCCGGCGCCCTCGCTGCTGCCGCTGGCGCATGGGCTGGTGGTGGGCATGGCGCTGCTGGCCGGCTTCGTGCTGCCGCAGCTCCTACGCCTGCACAAGGTCAGCACGCTGCGGGTGCTGCGGCGCGAGTTCGAGCTTACCGAGCCCTTGTCGGGCGCGGCCTGGGCCTTCGGCCTGGCGGCGTTGCTCGGGCTGATCTTCTGGATCGCCGCCGATGCCCGCCTGGGTGTGATGGTGGCGCTCGGCTTTGCGGTCGCGCTCGGCGTGTTCGCGCTGGCGGCGTGGTGGGTGCTGCATCTGGCCGGACGCATGAAGGGGCAGGGCAGCCTGCGCGGGGGCGGCTGGCGTTACGGGGTGGCGGCGCTGGGCCGGCGCATGGGCGGCAGCGTGGTCCAGGCGGCAGCCCTGGGCCTGGGCATGACGGCGCTGCTGCTGTTGACCCTGGTGCGCGGCGATCTGCTCGACAACTGGCGCGGCATGGCGCCAGCCGACGCGCCCAACCGCTTCGTCATCAACATCCAGCCCGACCAGCGCGCCGGCGTGGCCGCGCTGTTCCAGGCCGAAGGCCTGCCCGAGCCGACCATCCAGCCCATGATCCGTGGCCGCATGGTGAGCATCAACGGCACGCCGATCGACCCCGAGGCCTATGAGGACCGACGCACGCGGCGGCTTGCGGAGCGCGAATTCAACCTGTCGTATGCGGCCGCGCTGCCGGGCGGCAACCTGATCGAGGCCGGACGCTGGCATGGCAGCGAGCGCGCGCCGCAGCTCTCGGTCGAGAGCGGGCTGGCGCAGACCTTCGGCCTCAAGCTGGGCGACCGTGTGAGCTTCGAGATTGCCGGCGAGCGCGTGGAGGCGCCGATCACCAGCGTGCGCAAGCTGGAATGGGACTCGATGCGGGTGAACTTCTTCTTCATCGCCTCCGAAGGCCTGCTCGAAGCCTATCCGGCTAGCCTGATCACCAGCTTCCACCTGCCGCCCACGAACCACGACTTCACTACCCGCCTGGTCAGCGCCTTCCCCAACCTGACGGTGATCGACATCGCCGCCGTGATTGCCCAGGTGCAGGCGATGACCGACAAGCTGATCGTGATCGTGCAGTTCGTGTTCGGCTTTGCGGTGCTCGCCGGGCTGGTGGTGCTGTATGCGGCGCTGCAATCCACCCACGACGAGCGCGAGTACGAGCTCGCCATGCTGCGCACCCTGGGGGCGCGCAACCGCCAGGTGCGCCAGGCCCTGCTCGCCGAGTTCCTGGTGCTGGGCGGCGTGGCGGGCGTGCTCGCCGGTGTCGGCGCGAGCGCGATCGGCTGGCTGCTCGCCGAGCATGTGTTCCGCATGGCCTATGTCCCTGCGCTGCTGCCGGTGGTGGTGGCGGTGCTGCTCGGCATGGCCGGCGTGGTGGGCGGCGGCTGGCTGGGCACGCGCAAGCTGTTGTCGCGGCCGCCCCTGGCGAGCCTGCGCGCGCTGGCCTGAGGTGGGCGAATTGCAGATCGGTCCGATGCCGCTGAGTCAGGCGGAGATGTTGCTTGCGGGCTTGCTCGCCGCGATCCTGATTGCGCTAGTGTGGCTGCTGGTGCGCAGCTTTGGCACCGAGCGCCGGCTGCAGTCGGAGCTGACCGAGGCCCTGGCCGATCAGCTCGAGCACCAGCTCGGCGCCCAGCATCGCGAGATCCTGCGTGACCTGCACGAGGGCTTGGCGCGCCAGACCGACCGCATCGGCGAGCATGCGCGCGCCGACCGCGAGCTCTTGCAGCGCGGGCTCACGGCGGCCTCGGTGCAGCTGTCGCGCGGCATGCAGGCGCTGACGCAGAGCGTGGACGGCCGGCTCGACACCTTGTCCGGCCAGGTCAGCCAGCGCCTCGACGAGGGCTTTCGCAAGACCAACGAGACCTTCGCCAGCGTGATGGCGCGCCTGGCCACGATCGACGAGGCGCAGAAGAAGATCGACGGCCTCACCACTAATGTGGTGAGCCTGCAGGAGCTGCTCGGCGACAAGCGCGCCCGTGGCGCCTTCGGCGAGGTCCAGCTCGAGGCCCTGGTGCAGAACGTGCTGCCGCCCGACGCCTACGCCTTCCAGGCGGTGCTGCCCAACGGCACGCGGGTGGATTGCCTTTTGAGCCTGCCGGCGCCGACCGGCAAGGTGGCGGTCGATGCCAAGTTTCCGCTCGAGAACTACCACCGCATGTTCGACGGCGAGGCCGGCGGGCTGGAACGCCGTGCCGCGCAGACGGCCTTTCGTGCCGACGTCCGCCGCCACATCGATGCGATTGCGAGCAAGTACCTGCTGCCGGGCGTCACTTCGGACGGGGCGGTGATGTTCCTGCCCGCGGAGGCGGTGTTCGCCGAGATCCACGCCTACCACCCCGAGCTCGTCGCCTACGCGCAGCAGCGGCGGGTGTGGCTGGTGTCGCCGACCACGCTGATGGCGGTGCTCAACACCGCGCGCGCGGTGCTCAAGGACGTCGAGACGCGCAAGCAGATCCACGTCATCCAGGATGCGCTCGGCAAGCTGGCGAAGGATTTTCACCGCTTCGACGAACGCATGGCGGCGCTCGCCCGCCACATCGAGCAGGCCAGCCGCGACGTGCAGGACGTGCAGACTTCGAGCCGCAAGATCAGCGCCCATTTCCACAAGATCGAGTCGGTGCAGCTGGAAGACGGTGAAGCCGTGGAGCGGGGCTGAACTTGACCTTGAACAGGGAATGCAGGCGGCCCTTGGGTTAAGGTCGGAGCGCTCACTCACCCGCATGGATTGCCCCGACGATGTCTTCCGTTTCCCTGCCGATCCTTTTCATCATGGCCGTGTTCTTCACCATGTGGATGATCCTGCGCAGCTTTCATCGCCAGGAAGGTGCCAAGCGCGCACTGCCCGAGCGCGGTGCCTACCTGCAGGCGCATGGGCTCGAGGATCCGTCCTGCCATGCCTGCGGCGCGGCCGAACTCAAGGAGGACGGGCTCAGCCATGGCAAGGACGTGCATCGCGTCGTGTCCTGCGGCAAGTGCAAGGCCTTGCTGTACCACTTCGAGCAGCCACGGGCCGCGGAAGAGGGCGAGGTGGTGCCGGTGGATGCGCACTGGCGTCCGCTTGATTCGGCGGAGCGTCGCGAGTAAGACCGTCGCGACCCGGGCCGCGCGAGCGCGGCCTGCGCTGTATTAACATGCCGCTTTCCGGTCGCCCGAAGCTGCGCAGGGCGGGTTCATCGCCCGCTCCTTGTCGGCTCCGGCGCCGTCCCACACGACAAGGAGAGCCTGCATGGACCTGGGTACCCCGCTTTCACCCTGCGCGTTGCGCGTGATGCTGCTCGGCGCCGGCGAGCTCGGCAAGGAAGTGATCATCGCCCTGCAACGCCTGGGGGTCGAAGTGATCGCGGTCGATCGCTACCCGAACGCACCGGGCCATCAGCTGGCCCACCGCGCCCACGTGATCCCGATGACCGACGGCGCCGCCCTGCGCGCGCTGATCGAGCAGGAGCGCCCGCATCTGGTCGTGCCCGAGATCGAGGCCATCGCCACCGACATGCTGGCCGAGATCGAGGCCGCCGGCCTCGCCGAGGTCATCCCCACCGCACGTGCGACCCAGCTCACGATGAACCGCGAGGGCATCCGCCGCCTGGCGGCCGAGACGCTCGGCCTGCCCACCTCGCCCTACCGCTTCGCCGACTCGCTGGCGGAGCTGCAGGCGGCGATCGACGGCGGCATCGGCTATCCCTGCATCGTCAAGCCGGTGATGTCGTCCTCGGGCAAGGGCCAGTCGCTGCTGCGCGGGCCGGACGACGTGAACAAGGCCTGGGACTATGCCGCGGCCGGCGGGCGGGTGAATCAGGGGCGGGTCATCGTCGAGGGTTTCATCGATTTCGACTACGAGATCACGCTGCTGACGGTGCGCGCGTGCGATGCCGCGGGTGAGGTACGGACCTACTTCTGCGAGCCGATCGGCCATGTGCAGGTGTCGGGCGACTACGTCGAATCCTGGCAGCCGCAGCGGATGAGCCCGGCGGCGCTGGCGCGTTCGCAGGAGATCGCGGCGGCGGTGACCGGCAATCTCGGCGGGCGCGGCCTGTTCGGCGTCGAGCTCTTCGTCAGCGGCGACGAGGTGTGGTTCTCCGAGGTCAGCCCGCGTCCGCATGACACCGGCCTGGTCACGCTGTGCTCGCAGCGCTTCTCCGAGTTCGAGCTGCACGCCCGCGCCATCCTCGGCCTGCCGGTCGATACCGCCTTGCGCGAGCCGGGTGCGTCGGCGGTGATCTACGGCGGGGTCGATGCGCAGGCGATGCGCTTCGAGGGCGTGGCCGAGGCGCTGGCCGTGCCGCGTAGCGACCTGCGCCTGTTCGGCAAGCCCGAAGCCTTCGTCAAGCGCCGCATGGGCGTGGCCGTGGCCAATGGCGCCGATGTCGATGAGGCGCGCGAGCGCGCCAAGCTGGCGGCGAGCAGGGTGAGGCCGGTCGCCGCCTGAGTCGCTGGGCTGGGCACCGCGGGCGCGACTGCAGCGCCGGGCCGGCAGGTGCCGCGGGTGGGTTCAGGACCCGCGCCGGAAAGCCTCGATCAGCAGCGGCGTCACGTCGTGCATCGGCCCGAGCGGCGTGTCGGGCGGAACCAGCCCCGGCACGAAGCCGGCGGCCTCGAAGCGCGCGAGCAGGCTGCGGTCGTGGCTGACGATGTGGATGGGCACGTCCCACGGCTGGCCCGGCCCGGTGACCGAGCCGATCGGCTGGTGATCACCGACGATGATCGTGAACAGGTCGGCCGGCGCGTGCTGGCCGAGGTAATCGGCGAGCCAGTCGAACTGATAGCGCATCGCGGCCAGGTAGGCCGGCGTCGGGTCGGACCAGCGCACCGGCACGCCCTCGGCGGCGGCGAGCTCGTCCGCACTGTAGGCGTCGTGGCCGAGCAGGCGCGACCAGTCGTCGGTGAAGGGCGCGATGGCGCGGAAGGGGGCATGGGTGGTGACGGTCGGAAACACCACCAGCCGTGGCCGGCGCTCGCGCGATGCGCGCGCCGCCTCGATGCGCTCGGCCAGGCTGGCCGGTGAGGCGTCCACCGAGGCGGCCATTGCGGCGGCCATCGAGGCGGCATCAGCGTCGGATGGGCGCGCTCGGTCGGGATGGTAGGTCGCGAGCCGAATGCGGACGGCGGCCTCGCCGGCAATCACCGCGGCGTCGTCTGCCGCGTCCTCCGCTCCGCCTTTCGCGCCGTCCTGCGCATTGCCCGCCCCGGCCTGTTGCGGACCCTCCCTTGCCGGAAAACGCTTGCCGAACTCCTGGTGGTGAATGAGCGCCATCGAGGCCTGGTCCGGAATGCGCCAGAAGCCGAAGTGCGGCCCGAGGTAGCCGATGCGATCGGCGTCGGCGATGCGGTGGAAGCCATAGAAGGCGCCCTCCGGCCAGGCGCGCTGGATGCCCGGCGTCCACACCACGGTGTGGTAGCCATTGGCGGCAAAGTGGCTTACCAGGGTGGGGCGCCGGGTGGTGAGCAGCAACGGGTAGTCGCCGGGGTCGCGGGTGTCGATGCCGGCGAGCAGGCTGCCATGCGCGAGCCAGGAGGCGCCACCGAAGGTGGGCGAGATCAGCCGCGCCGACACCACATGGCGACCGCTGGCGGCGATGCCGGCGGCGAGCCGCGCCCGCGAGGCTGCCAGCGGCTCGGCGATGTCCGGCTTGTCGAGCGTGACCGCGCCATAGGCCTCGGCGAACACGATGAGTACATCCGAGCCCTCGAGCGCATCCACGTCGCCGGCGAAAGCCGGGCTCGGGCCCAGCTGTTCCCCGTGGGCGCTGCGCGACAGTGCGAGCGACAGCAAGCGGGATTGCTCGGCGAGCAGGCTGCTGACCGGTGGCGCGATCAGCGGGCGCAGCACCTCGCCCTGCCAGGGCTGGGCCGCCCACAGCGCGCAGCCGAGTGCGCCAAGCCCGAGCAGCGTGCGACGGGGCGCCGTGTGCTCGGCCGCGTGGGCCAGACCCTGCAGGCACAGGCGCACGATGGCGTAGAGCAGGCCCACGGCGACCATGGCAAGCAACAGGCTCAGTGCCAGACGGAGGTAGGCGCCACCGGCGGCGCCTTCGCCACTCATGCGGAGCACGGCCCACAGGTGCTGGCCGTCCCAGTAGGCATTGAGTCTGCGGCCGAAGATCGAGGGGACGGTGACGTTGATGTAGTGCAGCACCACCCAGGCCGTGCCCAGCATCGACAGCCCTGCCAGCAGGCGCCCGGCGCGTCCGCGCCAGCCGACCCAGGCGGCCAGCGCCACCACGAGCACCGCCAGTTCTGCCGAGAAGCGCCATTCCAGCCGCGGCCACAAGGTGGGCCAGTGGTTGCCGAAGCCGAGCAGCAGGTTGAGCACCAGCAGCGGCAGCAGCACGAGTGCGAGCACGCGCAGGCTGCTGGCGAGCACCGTCGCCGGCAGGCCGCGCGGGTTGCGGGCGTGGTGACGCGGGCCGGGCGTCATGGCCTTCTCGCCGCCGGACGGGCTATGATCGGCGCCTCGCCCCGCATCGTCTGGAAACCGCCGCCATGGACATCCCCGCCGCAGTCTCCTACTGGCAGGACCTGAGCCCGCAGCAGATCGCCCGCCTTGCGGCCGAGGACACGGTGGCCGTGCTGCCGCTGGCGGCGGTCGAACAGCATGGCGAGCATCTGCCGCTGTCGACCGACCTCGACATTGCCCACGGCCTGCTGCATGCCGCCCTGCCGCGCCTGCGCGCGGACGTTCAGGTGTGCGTGCTGCCCGCGCTCGCGGTCGGTCTCAGCCTCGAACATGCGGACTTTGCCGGCACCCTGAGCCTGAGTCCGGAAACCGCGCTCGCGGTGCTCCAGCAAGTGGGCGCGTGCGTGGCGCGGGCCGGCCTGCGGCGGCTGGTGCTGTTCAACACCCACGGCGGCAACAAGGCGATCGTGGATCTGGCCGCGCTGCAGTTGCGCGCCGCGCACCGCATGCTGGTGGTGCGCGCCAACTACTTTCGCTTCGCGCCGCCCGCTGAGGCCCTGCCCGCGGCCGAGCTGCGCCACGGCCTGCATGGCGGGGCGCTGGAAACCGCGATGATGCTGCATCTGGCGCCGCACAAGGTGCGGCGCGAGGCGCTGGCGAACTTCGCGTCCCTTGGCGAGCGCATGGCCGCCGACGGCCGTCGTCTCGGCCCCGAGGGCGAGGCCGGCTTTGCCTGGATGGCGCAGGATCTCAATGGCGGGGGCGCGACGGGTAACGCGACGCTCGCCAATGCGGCACTCGGCGCGCGCCTGGTCGAACACTTTGCCGGCGTGCTGGCGGGCGTGATCGAGGATGCGCAGGACTTCGATCTTGGCCACCTGCGCGACGTGCCCGCCTAGCGGCGCAGCGCGCTGCCGTGCCCGGTGTCGATGTGCGGGCGGTGGCAGGTCGCACATGGGCGCGCCTTGAAGCGTCGGTTTGCGGGGCTCAGGCGCCGCCGGCCGTGCCCGGGGCAGGCAGGCGCTCGGGTTCGTCGCTGGCGGGCTCGTCCTGCTCGGTCAACAGCTCATGCAGCCAGTGACCGTGGCGGTGCGCCTTGGTCTGCAGGTAGCGCTCGTTCTGGCGCGTGACCTCGCCATAGATCGCCTGGCGCGCCACGACGTTGATGCCGGCGCGTTGCAGGGCCTCGACCTTGCTGGGGTTGTTGGTGAGTAGCAGCACCTTGGAGACGCCGAGCTGGTCGAGCATCTCGTGGGCGACGCGAAAGTCGCGCTCGTCCTTGGAGAAGCCGATCACCTGGTCGGCATCGATGGTGTCCAGGCCCTGGTCCTGCAGGCCGTAGGCGCGCAGCTTGTTGGCCAGCCCGATGCCGCGCCCTTCCTGCGACAGGTAGAGCAGGATGCCGCCGCCCTGGGCGTTGATCGCGGCGACGCCGCGGCGCAATTGCTCGCCGCAGTCGCAACGCAGGCTGCCAAAGAGGTCGCCCGTGAGGCAGGACGAATGCAGGCGCACCGGCACGGCCTCGGGCCAGTGCGCGGCGTCGCCGATGACGATGGCGACGTGCTCGTGCACGCCATCGGCTTCGCGGAAGAGCACGAAGCGGCTGTCCTCGGCTTCGGCCAGCGGCACCTTGGCCTCGCTGATGCGGGTCAGGGTGCCGGGCCCGCTGTTGCACAGGCGCAGGGCCTCGCCGGCCTCGACGGCCAGCACCTGGCCGCGTTCGATCTCGTTGGCGACGACCGCCGCTTGTGATTCGGACACCGCGAAGGATAGCGCGGCGGGGACCAGCTGGGCGCGGCCGAGCAGGCGCAGGGCGGCGTGTTCGGCCTGGCTGGCCGCGCGCGCGCGGGTGCCCGCGGGCAGGGTGGCACCGTGCATCCAGGCCAAGTCACGCAGCGCGCGCGCGTCGGGCAGGGGCTCGAGTGCGAGCGCGACGGCGTCGGTCGCGTCGGCCTGCCCCAGCGCCGCCATGCGATGGCGGCTCAACACGAGCTGTGCCGCGGCGCCGCTCAGTTGCAGGGCGTCGTCCAGGCTGCGCCCGGTCAGGCCCTCGACGGCGAGGACCAGCGTCTGCCTGCCATGGTCACGCAGCACGATGGGGAGGCCGCGACGCAGATCGAAAATGGCACGCTCGGCTTGGCGCATTACTGTGTTCTCCGTTGGGGGTTCTGGTTCACCATCACGCAAGCCGTCCCCGGGGCGGGCAGACGCCGATGCAAACCGTGTGTGAAGGAAGGATGAATGTCAGACGAGCTTGTATCAGATTGGGGCTGGAGGTGCATATTGCAAGCGCGTGATGCCGATTGGGCCGCATGCAAGGCAACAAGTTTCACGGTGCAGGGCGTGGATATCGCGATCCGGCGCGGTGGCGCCTGGCACTGCGCGCGCGATATGGACCGGCCGACGCGGGATCTGCTCGATCTCTTCCTGCCATGGGTGGCCACCGCCGCGCCGGTGGTGATCGCGCAGATCGGCCAGAGCCTGGACGGACGCATCGCCACCGCCAGCGGGGCCTCGCACTATATCAACGGGGAGGCGGCGCGCACGCATCTGCACCGCCTGCGCGCGCTCGTGGATGCGGTCGTGGTGGGCGTGGGCACGGTCAATGCCGACGACCCGCAGCTCACCGTGCGCCACGTGGCCGGGCGCAATCCGGTGCGTGTGGTGCTCGATCCGCGCGGCCGCGCCAAGCCGTCGGCGCGGCTGTTCGGCGATGGGCTCGCGCCCACGCTGCATCTGGTCGCCGCCGGCCTGCCCGCGGCCGAGGCTGCGCCGGCGGCGGAGCCCTGCGGCCCAGGTGGCGCAGGCGCTGCGGTGTTGCGGATTGAGCTGGCGAGCGGTGAAGCCGGCTTCGAGCCGGCCGAGGTGCTGGCCCGGCTGGGCCGGCGCGGCTGGCGGCGCGTGCTGGTCGAGGGTGGCGGGGTGACGGTGTCGCGCTTCCTGCAGGCGGGGGTGCTCGACCGCCTCCATGTCATGGTTGCGCCGATGCTGATCGGCGCTGGCCCCGCAGGCCTGGTGCTGCCGCCGATCGACCGCCTGGACGAGGCCATTCGGCCGCCCTGTCGGCACTTTGCCTGCGGCGAGGATGTGGTGTTCGATCTCGCGCTGCGCCCCCTGCGGGACCCGTCGTGAGCGTTCCCGGCCGGCGGGCGCACAGGCCTTGCTAGCGCCGGCGCGGTAGCAGGAGCAGGGCGCCGGGCAGGCTGGAGAGCAGGACGACGAGGCCATAGCTGACCGAGATCGCGACGCCTTCGGCCGCATTCAGGCCGGCCAGCGACCACACCAGCGCGGCCGCGCCTTCACGGATGCCCCAGCCTGCGATCGACAAGGGGATCGCCATCGCCAGCAGCACCCAGGGCACCAGCGGCACGACCTCGCCAACCGGCGTCGTGATGCCGAGCATGCGCATGCAGCACAGGTAGACGGCCAGGTAGCTGGCGACGATCAGCAGCGAGGCGAACAACTGGCGGACGAACACCTCGCGGGCGAGCAGGGCACGGCGCACGGCGCGACCGAGGCGGCCGATCACCGTTGGCCACCGCCACGCTGCGAGGCCGACGAGCAGGGCGGCGGCCAGCAGCAGCCAGGATGTGGCGCCCGCCGCTTGCGCACCGGCCGCGCCGTCGAGCCCGAGCAGGCGGGCCGGCACGGCTTGCAGCGCCGGGGACCAGGCCAGCGTCAGCAGCGCCACCAGCAGCAGGGCAAGCTGGCCGGAGGCGCGCTCAATCAGCACGGCATGCCAGGCGCTCCCGCGCTGGCCGGCTGCCGCCTCGCTGCGCGCATGGCGCCAGGCGCGCCCGGCATCGCCCATGACGCCGCCCGGCAGCAGCTGGTTGAGGAAGGTGGCGAGGTAGTACTCGGCCACCGCATGACGCAGGCCCAGCGGCACGCCGAGCTGGTGCGCCGTGAGGCGCCAGCGCCAGGCCGACAGCAGGATCTGCGGCAGGCTCAGGCCGAGGGCGAGCAGCAGCCAGCCCGGGTGGGGCGCGGCAAAGGCCTGCGCCAGCGCGGCGGGGTCGAGCCACAGTAGCACGAGGGCGAGCAGGCCGAGGCTCAATGCGAGGCGCAGCGCCGGCAGCAGCAGGGCGCGCACACGAGACGGCTGGCGCATTTGGGTGAGCGTGCGCGACATCGGCAGCGGGCGCCGATCCTCAGCCGGCGTTGCGCACGGGGTGGGTGCGGGGGGCGGCGAAGAGGTCGACATGCCCCACCACGAGCCGGCCCGGCGAAGCCCCGCACAGCGCGCTGCGGCGCCCGTGCCAGGCCTCGATGCGTGCAGCCGCCTGCGGGCACTGCGCGCGGGCGGCGTCGCGCCAGCCGTCGATCAGCGCGCGCGCCAGGGCGGCATCGCCGGCTTCGGCGAGGTTCAGCTCCCAGGGGCTGGGGGCGAGCTCGAGCTCGAAGCCCCGCGCATCGAGCGCGGCGGCCAGCGCCGGTGCCGCGTCGGGGCCGAGCGCTGCGCCTAACCCCTTGTCGCGGCGCTGATGCGCGTTGAAGGCCTCGCGCACGAGGGCGTCGTCGGCATCGCCCGCCACTTCGCCGGGGCCCTCGAAGCGCCACTGACCGTCGACGCTGAGGGTCACGAGCACGGCGCAACGCAGCTCGGCACACAGCTCGGCGAGTCGCGCCAGCCAGCTCGTATCGACGAGGTCGAGCAGGGCCGATGCGCACACCAGGTCCGTCTCGCCAAGCGCCATGCCGCTTGGGGCGGCCAGATCGAGCTGCCGTGTCTCGATCCGGACGTGGCCGCCATCGTAGTCGTGCAACTCGGCGCAGCTCGAGCGGGCTCGGTCGAGCAGGGCCGGGTCGTGGTCGATCAGCGTCCAGTGCTGGGGGCCGGGCAGGCGCGGGGCGAGGTAACGCGGGTTGGCCCCGCTGCCGCTGCCGAGGTCGGCCAGCATGAAGGGGTGCTCGTCGTCGGCGGCAGGGCGGCGGGCTCGCAGCCAGTCAGCGGCGCGCAGGTTGAGGTGGGCGGCGCGCGCTGCACTGTCGGCCGCGGCGCGCAGCGCCAGCCAGTCTGCATCGAAGAGCGCATCGGGGTGGGCATCCCGAGGGGCATCGGCGGGGAGCGGGCTTGCGGGCGTGGGTGCGAGCATGGCGGAAGTCTCGGGCGAGGCGATCGGTCGGGCTCAGGGCCGCGCCGGGGCCGTGCGGATGCTGGCCAGCGCGGCGGCAAACTCGTCGGCGGCCTGTGTCCAGGTGCGCAGCTGCAGGCGCGCCCGGCGCGCGCCATCGCGCAAGCGCAGGCGTCGGTCGCGGTCCTGCAGCAGCGCCTGCAGGGCGCTGGCCAGTGCCGCGGCGTCATCGGGCGGCACGCTCACGCCCGCGTCGGGCGGCAGCGTGTCGGCCAGTGCACCACCGCGGGTCGTGAGCACCGGCAGGCCGGCGGCGAGGGCTTCGTCGATCACCATGCCATAGCCTTCGTAGCGCGAGGCAAGCACGAACAGGTCGGCGCTGGCATAGGCCTCGCGCACCACCCGTTCGGGGCATTCGCCGAGCAGGCGCACGCGCTCACCCAGGCCGGCGCGGCGGATGCCGTCGGCGATGGCGGCGGCGTGCTGCGGTGCACGCGTGAGGCTGCCGATGCAGTCGCAGGTCCAGGGCAGGTGCCTGACTGATTGCAGCGCGGCAAGCAGCAGGTCGTGGCCCTTGCGCGGCGTCAGCGAGGCCACGCACAGCAGGCGCGGTGCGATGTTGTCCGTGGCGGCGAGTGCGTTTGGTTCGGTGCCGGGGGCGACGACGCGCAGGCGGGCGGGACGCACGCCGAAATCGGCCAGGCGGCGGGCGGTAAAGCGGCTGGTGCCGATGACGAGGCGCGCCGCCGACAGCACAGCGCGTTCGCTGGCGAGCAGGCAGCGACGGCGGCTGGCGTGGAGTCCGCTCTCGTCCGCGAGCGGATGGTGCATCAGGACGACGAGCGCCAGCCGAGCGGCGTGGGCAAGCGCCACTTCGGGGAGTCCCCCCGCTGCCAGACCGTCGACGACGACCTGGTGCCCGGCTGGCAGGGCCGCGAGGGTGCGTGCGAGCGCCGCGCGTGCTTCATCGTCGGGCTCCGGAAAGCGCCCGGGCAGGCCATGCACCTCCACCGTCCAGCCGTGACGGCGCAGCCCGGCGACGATGCGCGCATCGTAGAGGTAACCGCCGGTGAGCTGGCCGGGGTCGCCAGGCACGATGAAGCTGAGCTGCCGCGTCATGCGCCGGTTCTCGAGGAGCGGCGGGCAGCCGCGGTCAAAGCGCGCCCTCGTAGCTGGCCCAGGCGATGTGCGATTCGTGCAGCGTGACCTTCAGCCGCTGCAGGCCCTGGCCGCCTGCCCCCAGGCGACCGCTACGGATCGCGCCGGCCATGCGGTCGAACACCACGCGCGCCATGAACTCGGTGGTGGTGTTCTGGCCGCGGAAGGCGAGCTCGTCGTCGAGGTTGCGGAAGTTGAGATCGGCGAGCAGCGTCTTGAGGGTTTCGCTGGCGAGCCCGATGTCCACCACCAGGCCGTCGGCATCGAGCTCGGCACGCTGAAAGCACACATCGACCACATAGGTCGCGCCGTGCAGGCGTTGCGCGGGGCCGAAGATGGCGCCCTGGAAGCTGTGCGCAATCATGATGTGGTCGCGGACGGTGAGGCTGTACATGGGCTGTCTCCGGGTGGGGTCAGGGGTAGCGGATGCGTTCGCACAGCGCGCCGCGGGGCTCGCGCGCGAGCCGGGCCATCAGCTGCGGCAGGTCCGCAAAGGGGCTCTCGCCGCTGATCAGCACGTCGAGCCGCTCGTCGACGAGCAGCGCAAGCGCAAGTTCCATGCGCCGGCGGAAATCCCAGCGTGGCGTGTGCGAGGGCGGCAAGTGGCCGACCTGGCTGGATTTGAGCGACAGGCGTCGGGCGTGAAAGGCGCCGCCGAGCGCGAGCGGCACGCTGCGCAGCCCGTACCAGCTCATCTCGACGATGCGGGCCTCTTGGCCGGCGAGCTCGAGCGCGCGCGCGAGTCCGGCCGGGTTGCCGCTGGCGTGCACCACGAGGTCGCATTCGGCGCTGGCCTGGTCGGGCAGCCGATGCCTGAGCCCGAGCGCGGTGGCGAGTGCCGCCCGGCCAGGATCGACGTCGACGAGCTCGACCTGGGTGCCCGGGATGCGCCCGCACAGCCAGGCCACCAGCGCACCGACGACGCCGGCGCCGATCACCGCGATGCGCTCGCCCACCGTGGGCGCAGCGTCCCAAACGGCATTGATCGCCGTCTCCATGTTGGCTGCGAGCACGGCGCGCGCGGCGGGCAGGCCGGCCGGCAGGGGCACGACCGCGGAGGCCGGCACGATGTAGCGCTGCTGGTGCGGGTGGAGGCAGAACACCGTCTTGCCGACCAGCGCCCGGGCCGCGCTGCCGCCGCCGTCCTCGACCACGCCGACGCTGATGTAGCCGTACTTGACCGGGCCGGGAAACTCGCCCTGCTGGAAGGGCGCGCGCATGCGCTGGTACTCGGAGGCGGGGACCTCGCCGCGAAACACCAGGCACTCGGTGCCGCGGCTGATGCCGCTGTACAGGCTGCGCACGCATACGTCACCATCGCCTGGCGGGGGCAGCGGCGCCGGGCGCAGTTCGCCGCGATCCGGCGGCAGGCTCCAGAAGGCGAGGTTGGCTTGGGACATGACTTGGAGGGCCGCCGCGGCGAACCCTGGCGGCTGCTTGGTGATCGAAGCTCGCATGGTAGCAGGCGGCACGGGCCGGACCGGGAGCGACAACGGCGGGAGGTTGGGGTGCGATCGATGAAGCGGCAGGACAGGACGACGGCGGGCACGGGCTGGCCGCGGGCCGGACTCGAGCTTGGCCTCGGCCTGGCCGGCGTGGTGCTCCTGGCCGGTGGGCTGTCTGCGCTCGTCGGTCTGCCCGTGATGGCGCAGCTTGCCGCACTCGGGGTGCAGGGCACGCTTTCGGCGCTGCTGTGGCGGCACTGGTCCGACCCCGGGCGCAGCCTGGGGCCGGCCAACCACGTCACGCTGGGCCGCGCGGCGTTCGTGTCGCTGCTTGCAGGGGCAGTGCTGGTCCCATCGTGGGTGCAGCAGCACGCCTGGCTGGTGGCCGGCATCGCGGGTACGGCCTTGCTGCTGGACGGCGTCGACGGCTGGGTGGCGCGGCGCTGGCGATGCGCGAGCGCGTTCGGCGCGCGCTTCGACATGGAACTCGACGCCTTTTTGATGCTCGTCTTGTGCATGCACTTGCTGTCGATGGGCAAGGCGGGGCCGTGGGTGCTGGCGATCGGCCTGATGCGCTACGGCTTCGTCCTTGCCATGCTGCGCTGGCCCTGGCTCGACGCGCCGCTGCCCGACAGCCTTCGGCGCAAGCTGGTATGCGTGTGGCAGGTGGCGAGTCTGCTGCTGTGTCTTGTGCCCCCTGTCGGTCCGGCGCTGGCCACTGGCTTGCTGGGGCTTGCGCTCGGCCTGCTCGCCGGCTCGTTCGCCATCGATGTGCGCTGGCTTTACCGTTCCGCCGCAAGGCTGCGGGTCGCCCGGCCCTGAAGAGGACGGCCGGGACCCCCACAAGGATCCAACCACCAAAGGAGACGCAAGCATGAGAGCCGAAACGAGACCTGCCACGCTGCGCGCGCTGATCAGCAGCGGGGCGCTGGCGGCCGCGCTGGCGGCCAGCCCGGTGCTGGCCGAGCCGCACACCTACCGCATCGACCCGGACCATTTCGCGATCGCCTTCCAGGTTGACCACGTCGGTTACGCAAACGTGATCGGCCTGTTCCTGAAGGCGAGTGGCAGCTTCGTGTATGACGAGGACGCGCGCACGCTCAGCTCGGGGCGGGTGGTGGTGGTGGCCGACAGCGTGTTCAGCAACCACGGCGCACGCGATCGTCACGTGCGCGACAGCGACTTCCTGGATGCGAAGCGCTTTCCCGAGATCGTGTTCGAGGCCACCGCGCTGGAACTCGGCGCGGACAACACCGGCAAGCTTGCGGGCAATCTGACCCTGCTCGGCCAGACCCACCCGGTGACGCTCGACGTGTCGCTCAACAAGGCGGCGGCCTATCCCTTCGGCCATCGCAAGCACACGCTGGGCATCTCGGCGAGCACGACGCTGCAGCGCAGCCAGTGGGGCATGAACTACGGCGTCGACCGCGGCATGGTGGGCGACGCGGTGGCGCTGAGCTTCGAGCTCGAGGCCATCCGCGACTGAACGCGGCCGGGCGCACCCGGCGCCGTGCTCAGCCGCCGATGTAGGACATTTCGATCTTGCGTAGCGCGGCGGTTTCGGCGGTGCGGATCTCGGAGTAGCGGTCGCTGCGTTGTTGCCATACATGCGCGATTGCGGCGTCGATCCCGGCGTCGTCGGCGCCGCCGCGCAGCAGGCCGCGCAGATCGTGGCCGTGCTGGGCAAACAGGCAGGTGTAGAGCTTGCCCTCGGTCGACAGGCGGATACGGGTGCAGGTGGCGCAGAAGGCCTGAGTTACCGACGAGATCACGCCGATCTCGCCCGCGCCGTCCTTGTAGCGCCAGCGTTCGGCGACCTCGCCCTCGTAGTTGGGGTCGATCGGCTCGAGCGGGTAGAGGCGATCGATGCGTGCGATCACATCGCGCGAGGGCAGCACCTCGTCCATCTTCCAGCCGTTCGAGGCGCCCACGTCCATGAACTCGATGAAGCGCAGGATGTGGCCGCTGTGGCGAAAGTGGCCCGCCATCCCCTCGATGTCGCTGTCATTGGTGCCGCGCTTGACCACCATGTTGACCTTGATCGGCCCGAGGCCGACGGCGCTGGCCGCAGCGATGCCCTCGAGCACCTTGTCGACCGGATAGTCGGCATCGTTCATGCGCCGGAACAGTGCATCGTCGAGCGCATCCAGGCTGACGGTGACGCGATGCAGGCCGGCATCCTTGAGCCGTCGGGCGAGCTTGGGCAGCAGCACGCCGTTGGTGGTGAGCGTGATCTCGACGCCGTCGAGCCGGGCGAGCATCGCGATCAGGCGCTCGATGTCCTTGCGCAGCAGAGGTTCGCCACCGGTGATGCGAAGCTTGCGCACGCCGCGTTCGACGAACAGGCGCGCGACGCGGACGATCTCCTCGAAGGACAGCAGCTCGCTACGCGGCAGGAACTTGTACTGGTCGTCGAACACCTCTCGCGGCATGCAGTAAACGCAACGGAAGTTGCAGCGATCGGTCACCGAGATGCGCAGATCGCGCACGCTGCGTCCGCGCTGATCGAGCAGCGGCGCGCCCGCAGCGGGGCGCAGCGCGGGATCGGCCGGCAGGAGCGGGGCCGCAGCCTCGTGGATTGGAATGACTTTCATGGTAGGCCAGCGGGCGAGAGCAGTGATTATCAGTACAGGGACAGCGCCATGCAAGGCATGGTTCAAGCAGCTTCCTCGCGCGTCTGCGCATGCTGCACTGCAGCGTGCGTGCGTGCGTCCGCGTCGAGGGCCCGATCCCGAGTGCCATGGGCGAGCGGTGTATCATGGCGCGCCGGAGCGATTCCGGCATCAGGAGAACAATCAGACATGGCCGAACTCGTGCCACTGCCCGCCACGGCACTGCGCAGTTATTGCGACCCCGCCTGTTTCAATTTCGACACGACCGAATCCCTCGCCGATCACGCCGGCGACCTTGGCCAGGAGCGCGCCGTGGAGGCGATCCGCTTCGGCCTCGCCATGGGGCATAGCGGCTATCACGTGTTCGTGCTGGGCGAGGCCGGCAGCGGCAAGCATGCGACCACCTTCCGGCTGCTGCGCGATCGCGCCGCCGGCGAGCCGGTGCCGCCCGACCTGTGCTACCTGCACAACTTCGACGAGTCGCTCAAGCCGCGCCTGCTCACCCTGCCGGCCGGCCGCGGCGCGGCCTTGCGCGGATACATGCAGACCTTCATCCGCGACCTCGGCCCGGCGCTGGAGGCTGCGCTCGACAGCGACGCGCACAGCGACCGCGTCGAATCCCTGCAAAGCGCGCACAAGGCGCGCGAGGAGGGTGCCTTGCGCGAGCTCGGCCAGTCCTGTGCCGAGGAGGGCATCTCGCTGCTGCAGACTCCCGAGGGTTTCGTGTTCGCGCCGATGCGCGACGGCGAGGTGATGTCGCCCGAGGCCTTCGAGGCCTTGCCCGAGGAGGAGCGCAAGACCATCGAGAGCCGCGTCACCGCCTGGAGCGAGCGGCTGGAGGACCTGCTCAACGAATTTCCGGGCTGGCGCAAGGCGGTGCGCGAGTCGATCGAGCGTGCCGAGCATGAGGTGCTGGGGCCGGCCGTGTCTCACTTGCTGCGCGAGGTGCGCGAGGCGCACACCGACCTGCCCGAGGTGCTCGCCTTTGTCGACGCGGTCGCACATGACGTGCTCGACAGCGCGATCAGGGGCACGATGCTCGAGGAGGAGGAGGACGACGTCGCCGAACCCGAGGAGAACACGCGCTACCACCGCTACCAGGTCAAGCTGCTGGTCGATCACTCGGCGTCGCACGGCGCGCCGGTGGTGTTCGAGAACAACCCCGGCTACGGCAACCTGATCGGGCGTATCGAGCACGTCGTGCAGCAGGGCAACCAGGTCAGCCACTTCAACCTCATCCGCGCCGGTGCCCTGCATCGGGCCAATGGCGGCTACCTGGTGCTCGACGCCGAGCGCCTGCTGTCCCAGCCCTTTGCCTGGGAAGGCCTCAAGCGCTGCCTGCGCGCCGGCGAGATCCGCATCGAGCCGCCGGCCGAGGCCCAGGGCTGGAGCGGCGCGCTGACGCTGGAGCCGCAGGCGGTGCCGAGCGCGCTGAAGGTGGTGCTGATCGGTGATCGCGACGTGTATTACCTGCTGATGGAGCACGACCCCGAGTTCGCCGACCTGTTCAAGGTGGCGGCCGACTTCAATGACGACCTGCCGCGCACGCCCGAGAACGAGTGCGAATACGCCCGCCTGATGGCGCTGCTGGCGCGCGGGGCGAAGCTGCTGCCCTTCGATCGCAGTGGCGTTGCCCGCCTGGTCGAGGAGGCCTCGCGTCTGGCCGAGGACGCGGGCCGCCTGTCGCTCAATACGCGCGCCCTGTCCGACCTGATGCGCGAGGCCGACCACCACGCCCGCCTGAAGGGGCGCAGCGCCACCGGCCGTGATGAGGTCGAGGATGCGCTCGCGGCGCGTGTGCGGCGCTGCAATCGCTACCCGACGCGGGTGCGCGAGTCCATTCTCGACGGCACCACACTGATCTCCACCGACGGCCAGCGTGCCGGCCAGATCAACGGCCTGGTGGTGGTCGAGCTTGCCGGCGAGCGCTTCGGCCATCCGGTGCGCATCACCGCCACCGTGCGCATGGGCGAGGGCGACGTGGTCGACATCGAGCGCGAGACCGAGCTCGGTGGCGCGATCCACTCCAAGGGCGTGCTGATCCTGTCCGCCTTCCTCGCGGCGCGCTATGCCCGCCACCAGCCCCTGTCACTGTCGGCCAGCCTGGTGTTCGAGCAATCCTATGCACCGGTCGAGGGCGACTCGGCCTCGCTGGCCGAGCTGTGCGCACTGCTGTCGGCGCTGACGCAGATCCCCATCCAGCAGCGCTTTGCGATCACCGGATCGGTGAACCAGTTCGGCGAGGTGCAGGTGATCGGCGGCGTGAACGAGAAGATCGAGGGCTTCTTCGATCTGTGCAGCGCGCGCGGGCTGGATGGCTCGCACGGCGTCGTGATCCCGGCCGCCAGCGTGCGTCACCTGATGCTGCGCGAGGATGTGGTGCAGGCCGCGGCGCAGGGCCGCTTCCACATTCATGCGGTGACCACGGTCGACGAGGCGATGACGGTGCTCACCGGCGTCAATGCGGGTGAGCCCGATGCCAAGGGGGTGATCCCCAGGGGCACGCTCAACCACAAGGTGGCGACCGTGCTCGCAGAGATGACCGCAGCGCGTCACGCCTTCTCGGACACCGAGGGCTCGGCGGGCGCCCGCCAGCACCGGCGCCGTCACGGCGTCTGAGCAGCGCCCGCCCTCGCGGGCGGGCGGTAGCAGGCGCCAGCGTCGTTCAGCGCAGGCCCACGATCATGCTCAGCAGCAGGGCGAGCACCACCATCAGCGCAAGCCAGGCGACGACGCCGGTGGTGAGCACGAAGCTGCCCAGCAGGCGCGAGCGGGCGTGGTCGTCGAGCTTGAACAGCGGTTCGATGCCGTGATAGATGAGCGCGGCCGAAGCCACCCAGGCCAGGGACATCGCAGCCACCGCGACCCAGGCCGACGGCACGAACAGCACCAGCGCGCAGATCCACAGCGGCGTCGGCGCCACCGCGGCGAGCATGAAGGCGTCGTGGAAGTCGGGGCGGGCGTTCGCAACCTCGCCGAGCTGCTGGATGATGGAGGCCATCAGCGGCACCATCACCAGTTGCGCGGCGTAGAAGCAGACGAACAACAGGGCCGCCTCGAAGCCCGTGATCTGTGGCACCGCCGCCGGGAAGACGGCGCCGGGCGTGACGTACATCGAATACAGGAACATGGCCGGCGGAATCAGCGACATCGGCATCACGAACATCGTGAACATCTTCCTGACCGACGGATGAATGCTGACCAGGTCGGACCAGCCTTCCTTGTACGAGTACAGCATCTTGGGGAGGTTATGCACATGCATGATCGTCTCCTTGAGTCTCGTTTCTCCTCATTGCAGCGGCTGGGCCCAGTCGCAGGCACGCCGTGAGCAAGTAGACCGGCGCGAGCCGGATTCGTGCCGGACATTGTGTGCCGTTGATGGCGAGGATCCGCGCCCGACAAGGAAACGAGGGCGGATCCGGTCGAGCCGGTCCGCCCTCGGATGCCCGCCTTCGGGCGGCCGAGTGCCTTCAGTGCAGGACTTGATTCACGTCGTCGATGATCGGGCCGAGCGCGCCCGCGATGCGCTGGAACTGCGCCGCGTCGATCATGCTCCCCAGCACGGCCTGGAAGCGTTCGCCCTGCACGCCCGAGACGATGTACTGCCAGCGGTAGGCGCGCAGGATGGTGGCGTGCACCTGTGCCGCCTCTTCCGCGCTGTGGCTGCGTCCGCTGGTGGTGATGAAGTACTCGGCGTCGGCGCGGGCCTGCGCCTGCAGGATGCCGTCGACCGCGGCCACCAGGCCGATGAGGTCATCGACGGCACGGTCGCGTTCCGCCGGGCTCAGGCCTGCGTCCTCGCGCACCCACTCGAGCTCGTCGAGGATGGCGTGCTGTGATTCCTCGCGCGCATGGTGCAGGAAGACGTCCTTCCACAGCTCGGACAGGTTGTCGTCCGGCTCGATGCTGCTGTGGTAGTGCAGCAGTACGAAGATCTCGATGTGGCAGATCAGGCCGAGCACGGCCCATTTCGAGGCTGACAGCACCGCCCGTGCGACCTCGTTGGGGTCGGGCACGAAGACGTAGCCCGCGGGCATGCCTGCGGCGGCCATGCGCTCGAGGCGGCGGAACATCTCCTGGTGCTTGATCTCCTCGTCGGTGAAGCGCACCAGGGCCTCGAGCGCGACCTGGTCGCCGAACCAGTGGTCACGACTCAGGTCGAGCACCTGGGCGCTGATGAAGCGCTCGACGAGGCCGAAGATGTTGGCGTAGGAGCGGCCCTGGATCTGCGACAGGAAGCGGCGCTCGGCCGGCAGCAGGAAGGGCAGCGCGTCGATGCGCGACAGGCCGTCGGGCAGGAACTTCTTGTTGAAGTCGAACTGGCGGCCGCGGATGACGTCGCGATCGATGTCGAAGCGCACGCGCTTCGAGACTTCGACAGCCTTGGCGTAACGCTGGGCGGGGTGCAGGGTGTGGAGGGTGACTTCCATGGTGAGGCTCCTTGCGGGGTGGGGTGATGGCTTCAGTACAGCGGGGCGACGGAGTTCTTTGGGCCGTGGCGGCGGCTGGGTTCAGCCAGTCCCTCGAGCTCGGCCGTCAGCGAGTCGATCTCGGCGCGGTGCACGCCAATGTCCTTCAGGGTGCGCTCGTCGAGCTCGGCGAGCAGGCGGCGCTGGGCGCGCAGGGCACGGGCGGCGCGGCGGTGCATCGCCGCTTCGCGCAGCGCGGTCGCAACGTAGCCGGCGAGCTGGGCGATATCGTCGAGGGCGCGGCGGATGCGGCGGGCGGGCTTGCCTGGCAGCGTGGTCGATGCGCTCAGGTGGCGGTCGGTCAGGGCTTTCATGTTGCGGTCTCCTCGTGGGGGCGATGGCTCGGCGACGGTCGGCTGGCAGTCCGGGCCCGGTCGTCGATGGCTGCATGCTGGTGCGTCCGGGTATCGCGCTTCTTTCGCTTTCGCGTGTGGTGGTATCAGTTTGTATTCGGCCTGTATCGCGGCCGATCACGCGCCCCGGCCGCAGGAATCGGTCCTTGATCGGGGCGCGCGTGGCGTCCACACTGGGATCAGCGCTGCGGCATGAGCGAGGAGGAGTCGGGCATGGAAGCAATCGGCCGCGTCCTGCTGGTGGACGACGATCCCGATGTCAGGGCAATGCTCTCGGAGTACCTGTCGACCCATGGACTGGAGGTGGCGGTCGCCGAAGGCGGCGCGGCGATGCTCGATGCCTTGGCGCAGGCGGTCCCGGATGTGGTGTTGCTGGATCTGCGCCTGCCCGGGGAGGACGGCCTGAGCCTGCTGCGCTACCTGCGCCAGCACCATGCGGTGGGGGTGCTGATCGTGACCGGCGCGGGCGAGGTGGTCGACCGCGTGGTCGGGCTGGAGATGGGCGCCGATGACTACATCGCCAAGCCTTTCGAGCCGCGCGAGCTGCTCGCCCGGGTCAAGAGCGTGATGCGCAGGCTGGCGCCGGCCGCCGCCGCGCCCGCAGTGGAGGCTGCGCGGCCGCCGTCGGCCGTGCAGCGCGACGAGCAGAGGGTCGCGGTCGGCGACTGTCGGCTGGATCTGCGCGCGCACCGGCTGTTCGACGCCGCGGGCGAGGAGCTGATGCTTACCGCGATGGAGTTCGAACTGCTGAAGGCCTTCGTCGAGCGCCCCAATCAGGTGCTGTCGCGCGACCAGCTGCTGACCCTCACCCGCAACCGCGAGTGGGAGCCCTTCGATCGCTCGATCGACATCCGCATCGCCCGCCTGCGACGCAAGGTCGAGCCCGACCCGGAGCGTCCGCGGCTGATCCGCACCGTGCGCGGCGCCGGCTACATGTACGTGCCGGCGTGAGGGGCGCACGGCGGTCGGTCGTGTAACCGGCGTGTTTCCGTGGTAACCCTGCGGTAACGGACGATGACGCATCGCGGCCGCCGGCTACATTGGAAGGAACAATCCAGGCGACGGGGCAGGCCATGAAACACAAGGATCGACGCCGCTCATCGCTGCGCGCGCGCCACGGGGTGCAGGCAGGGGCCGCAGCACAGGGCACGCCCGCGTTTGCGCGCGGCGACGCCACCGCCGGGCGCCTGCAGCAGGCCGAGCGCTCGCTGCGCGCCTCGGAGCTGCGACTGCGCCAGGTGCTGGACCAGAGCAAGGCGGTCGTGTTCTGGAAGGATCTCGACGGGCGCTACCTGTTCGTCAATCGCGAATTCTGTCGCCTGGTGGCCAGGCCGGCCGAGCAGGTGATCGGCCGTTGCGACGGCGACGTGATGCCGCTCGAGGTGGCCGCCCGCCTGCGCGCCAACGACGGCCAGGTAGTGCAGTCGAGGCAGACCATCACCTTCGAGGAACAGGTCGTGTTCGGTGGCCGGCCGCGGACCTATCTGGTGGACAAGTTCCCGCTCCTCGATGCCGCCGGCGCACCCTATGCGGTGTGCGGCATCGCCACCGACATCACGGCGCGCAAGCGGGTCGAGGAAGCCTTGCAGGGAGCCTCCCTCGCGGTTTCCGGGGCCGGCGGCGGCAGCATCTTTCAGGCGCTGGCGCGCTATCTGGCGACCATCATCCGCAGCGACTGGATCTTCATTGCGGTGCGCGACTCGGAGCGGGCGCACTGGATGCACGTCCTGGCGCTGTGGTGCGACGGCGAGCTGGCCGAGAACTTCGACTACGACGTGCGCGGCACGCCGTGCGAGACCGTGATCGGTCAGCAGTTCCGCATCTATCCGCAGGGTCTGGGCCAGCTTTTTCCGCTCGACGCGGACTTCGCCCAATACGGCATGGAAAGCTACGCGGGCTATCCGCTGGCCGACACGCGCGGCGAGCCGCTGGGCCTGATCGCCGCGGTGTCGCGGCGGCCGATCTCCGACCCCGGCTTCGTCGAGTCGGTGATGAAGATCTTTGCGGTGCGCGCCGCGGCGGAACTCGAGCGCGATCGCATGGATCGCGCTTTGCGCGCCTCCGAGGCGAGCTACCGCGCCATCTTCGAGGCCTCGGAGGACTGCATCTTCATCCACGACATCGACAGCGGCGCGCTGGTGGACGTCAATCAGCGCGCCTGCACCGTGTACGGCTACGACCACGACACCTTGCTCGCGATGCGGGTCGGCGACCTCGGCCCGGGCGTGGAGCCCTACACCGAGGCCGATGCGCGACGTCTGATGCAGCGTGCGCGCGATGGCGAGGTGGTGCGCGCGGAATGGCGCCGACGCAATGCCGACGGCAGCCTGCATTGGGATGAGGTCTGCCTCAAGCGCATCTGCCTCGCCGGCGTGGATCGCATCCTGGCGGTGACGCGCGACATCACCGCGGCCAAGGAATCCGCCGAGGCGATCGCCCGCAGCGAGGCGCAACTCCGGCAGGCGCAGAAGATGGAAGCGATCGGCCATCTGGCCGGCGGCATCGCGCACGACTTCAACAACATCCTGACCAGCATCAATGGTTACCTGGCGCTGGCCGAGGACCGCCAGGCCGAACTCGGTGACGCCCGGCTCGGGCGCTACCTCGAGCAGGCGCGCCTGTCGACGCGGCGCGCGCGCGACCTGATCCGCCAGTTGCTGACCTTCAGTCGCGGTCAGCGCGGCATGCCGCGCCCGCTTGCGCTGCAGCCACTGATCGAGGAGCTGGCCTTCTTTCTCGCCCCGATGCTGCCGCCCACGGTGGCCTTCGAGGTGCAGCCGCCCGGCCTCGAGGCCAGCGTGATGGCCGATCCGGTGCAGCTCGAGCAGGTGCTGATGAACCTGTGCATCAACGCCCGCGATGCGGTCGAAGGGCGCGGCCGGATACGCATCGGTGTCGAAGCAGCGCCGCCGGGCGAGGCCGTGTGCGCGTCCTGTCGGGCGTCGATGGTGACCGACGGTCAGGTGGCGCTGGTGGTGGCCGACGATGGCCCGGGGATCCCGCCGGACACGCTGGAGCGGATGTTCGAGCCCTTCTTCAGCACCAAGCCGGTGGGCAAGGGCAGCGGCATGGGGCTGGCCACCGTGCATGGCATCGTGCACGAGCACGGCGGACACATCCTGATCGACACCGCAGCGGCTGCGGGGACGCGCTTTCGCGTACTGCTGCCGATCCTGTCGCAGCCGGCCGCGCAGGTCGGTAGCCGTGGCCCGGAGCCTGATCGACCTGTCCCGGCGCGGCTCGCGGGGCGCATCCTGCTGGCTGATGACGAGGACATGGTGCGCGGCTTTCTGCGCGAGCTGCTCGAGGGCTGGGGGCTCGCGGTCGAGGCGGCGGCCGACGGCCGCGAAGGGCGCGCGCTGTTCGCGGCCGATCCGGCGGCCTTCGACGTCGTGCTCACCGACCTCACCATGCCGCACATGACCGGGCTCGAGCTTGCGCAGGAGATCCGGCGCCTGTCGCCGGCGACGCCGGTGCTGCTGTTCTCGGGCTATGCCGACGGCGTCGGCGCCGAGGCGCTGCACGACGCCGGCGTGCTTGCCGTGTTGCCCAAGCCGGTCGAGCCGACAAGCCTGTACGCGGCGCTGACACAGGCCCTCAGCCCGCGCCCGCCGGCCTGAGGACGGCTGCCGCGGCCGCGGCCGGGGTGGCCGACGGCGCCGACTGCGCCGCGGGGCGCTCGACCAGTGGCAGGTGGATCGCCACGGCGAGCAGCGCCAGCGCGATGTCGGCATGCCACATCCAGTCGTAGCTGCCGGTGACGGTCAGCACGATGCCGCCCAGCCAGACGCCGAGAAAGGCGCCGATCTGATGCACCAGCATCACCACGCCGACGAGCGTCGCCATATGGCGCAGGCCGAACAGCTTGCCGACCAGACCGACCGTCGGCGGCAGGGTGGCCATGTAGGTGAGGCCCATCCAGGCGGCAAAGCCGAGCATGACCCATTCGGTCTTCGGCAGGGCAAGGAAGGAGGCGACGCCAAGCGCACGCAAGCCGTACAACACCATCAGCACCCGCCGCATCGATCCGCGACGGATGGCGGCGCCGGCGAGGAGGCTGCCGATGACGTTGCACAAGCCGACAACGGCGATCCACCAGCCCGCCAGGCTCGCCGGCAGGCCGCAATCGGCGATCACGCCAGGCATGTGCGAGATCAGGAAGGAGACGTGAAAGCCGCACACGAAGAAGCCGCCGGTGACGAGCCAGAAGGCCGGACTCGTCAGGGCATCGCGCACCGGCATCGACGCGCTTTCCTGAGCGGACAGGGCGGGCCTGCCGGCCGACGCTCTGAACATCAGCGCCAGCGGCAGGGCCAGCAGCGCGAGTGCGGCCAGACCGAGCATTGCCTGCTGCCAGCCGGCAGCGGTGATCATGCCCTGGCTGGTCGGCCCGAGCAGCAGCTGTCCGGCCGAGCCGCCGGCGCTGACGATGCCCACGGCGAGCCCGCGGCGTTGCGCGCTCACCCGCCGGCTGACCTCGCCCAGCAGCAGACCATTGCTCCCTGCCGCCGCGCCGGCGAAGGCGAGCAGCGCGAGGGCGAGCACCAGCTCTGCCGCGCTGCCGACGAAGGGCAGCAGGGCACTTCCGGTCGCCAGTCCCAGCCCGCCGACGGCGATGACGCGGGCACCGCCATGACGGTCGGCGATCAGGCCGACGAAGGGCTGGGCCACACCCCACAGCAACTGGTTCAAGGCGACCGCGAAGCTGATGGTCACCAGGCCGAGTCCGGTGGCGGTATTGAGCGGCGCGACGAAGAGCCCGAACGACGAGCGCGAACCCATCGTGATCGCCATCAGCGCCGCCGCGGCAAGGGCGATGCTGAGACCGTGAAGGGGGCGTGAGGGATGCATGGCAGGCTCCGTGCTGTGGCGGGATCACGGAGCCGATGCTGGCGGCGGCGGGTATTCGCGGAATTTCGCAATGGCGCGCGAATGTTGCGGCTTTGTATCGGGGCGGGACCCGATTGTGCGTCTCCACTTTTCATCGCCTGCCTGGCGCGCTAACGTTGCAGGCGTGCGTCCGGATGTTTCGAGGAGATGCGGCGATGGACAGGAGCGGGACCGACGACCCCTTTGGCCTGCGGGAGAGACCCGGCGTCTACGACACGGGGACGGGTGCGATCAAGATCATCGAGACCAATCGCGGTATCCCGGGGGTGGAGCGCGTGATCATTCGCAGCTACTGCGGCCGAATCCAGGACAATCGCGTGTTCTACCGCCTGAGCAGCGATCGCCGCCGGGTCTTCGATACCCTGGAGCAGGCACTCGCGGCGCGCGAGGTGCGACTGACCTGAGCCTGGCTGGAACAGCCGCCAGCTCGGCGCCCGGCGGCGGTCTCAGCCGGCCTCGGGCGGACGCGCCGGCAGATCGGAGGGCGGCTGCGCTGCCAGGCAGTAGCGATTCTTGCCGAGTGCCTTGGCGGCATACATCGCCTTGTCGGCGGCGTATACGAGCGCTTCCTCATCGGCGCCGTGTTGCGGAAAGAGGGCGACACCGATGCTGGCCGAGACGACGACCCTGTGTTCGCCGATGGCGATGGGCTGCGAGATCGCGCTCAGGCAGCGCTCGAGCAGTGGCAGCAGATCCTCGCCGACGTCGGCGGCGTCCTCGATGAGCAGGGCGAACTCGTCACCGCCGATGCGGGCGACACTGTCCGCACCGCGCAGCGTCCGCCGCAGGCGCTCGCCGGTTTCAATCAGCACGCGGTCGCCGGCCTCATGCCCGAGGCGATCGTTGATCGGCTTGAAGGCGTCGAGATCGATGAAGCACACCGCGAGTCTCGCCCCGCCGCGGACGGCCCTGGCCAGGGCGTGGCGCAGGCGGTCGGAGAACAGTCGGCGGTTCGGCAACTGGGTCAGGGGGTCGAGATGGGCGAGGCTGTGCAGCGCACTCTCCTGTTCCTTCAGGCGCTGGATGTCGGTGTGCGTGCCGACCATGCGCAAGGGCTTGCCTGCGCGGTCACGTTCGACAATCCGGCCGCGGTCCAGTACCCAGCGCCATGAACCATCGCGGCGATGCAGGCGGTATTCGCATTCGTAGTGGTCGATGTCGCCGTCGAGGTGACGGCGCAACGCCGCCTCGGCCCGAATGAGGTCCTCGGGATGGACGAAGCGCCGCCAGGTCTCGATCGTGGTCGGCAGCAGCTCGTCGAGGCGATGGCCGACAAAGTTCGCCCAGCGCTCGTTCATCCGTACCGTGGCGGTCGCGATATCCCATTCCCAGGAACATGCGCCCGTGCCCCAGATGATGTTGTCGAGGCGCGTGCGTTCGCTCTCGAGCTCGGCCAGCGTCTGCGCCAGCGTCGTGAGGGTTTCACGGTTGCGCTGGTCGCTGAGCGCAAGGGCCTGCCGGGCTTGCTCGAGGGTCAGCTTTTCCGCCCGCAGGCGGACATTGATCCGCCCCAGCGCGAGCGCGAGCCCGGCGATGGCAATGATGCTCGCGCCACCGAGCAGGATCGCCGGGCGGTGGCGCGCCCACACGTCTGCCAGGCTGAAGGCGGGGGTGAGGTCGTAAGGCGGCAGGCGCAGGCTGCGCAGCAGGTTCTCGACCGGCGAGTAGTCGGCCGCCGGTTCGAAGCCGGCGATGCCGGCGGCGACTGCAGCAGCCTGGTCGGGCTCGAGCGTCATCAGGGCGGCAGCGATGCGGCGCGCGAGTTCGGGCTTCAGATGCGCGGCAGCGAAAACCGGCCATTCCGGGTACAGGCGGGTCGACAATGCATAGGGATAGCTCGGCAGACCCTGTGCGTTGAGGACCTTCAGCGCGCCCGCTTCCAGCCGACCCTCGGCGATCAGCGCCTCGAGCAGGCCGCTGCGGGCGAAGCCGACGTCCGCCTCGCCTGCGAGGACGGCGTCGACGACCTGGTCGTGCGCGCCACCCACAAAGCGCACCGGCCCCAGTGTCTCGCGAGCGATGCCCGCCTGCGCAAGGCTCATCAACTGGGCCTGATAGCCGCCCAGCGAGGCCGGATGAACGGCCGCGATCCGCTTGCCGGGGAGCTGCGCAAGGCCGCCGATGTCATCGCGCGCGCTGCGGGCGAAGATGACGCCACCCGAGCCGATCATCCGCTTGCCCTGGTACTGGGGCACCCGCGTGGCCAGCAATGCGGTGAGCGGATTGCGGTTGCGCAGCATGACGTAGTCGCTCGCCTCGGTGATCACCACATCCACGGTCTGGCGCGCCAATCGGTCGCGGATCTCGTCATGGGACAAGGCCAGCAGCACGACCTGGGGGCCATTGAGCTTTTCCGTGAGGTAGTCGGCCAGGGGCTGCCACTGATGCACGTTGTGTTCGGGCGGGCGGTAGGTCGCGACCGCCAGCACCAGCGTCTGCGCCGCGCTTGCCGTGCCCGCAGCCAGGCAGCACAGCAGGAGCATGGCAGCACGCAAAAAACAGGCAGGGCCCGGCAGACAGGCAGTGCGCAGCACGGGTGCGCAGCACGGGTGCGCAGCCGGACCATCGAGGACTCATCGGGAAAGCTCCTCCGGGCGCGGCAGCAGGCGGTCATCGACGAGGCGGTCGAGCGCAGGGCGGCGTTCGATATGGCCCCACTCGAACATCAGCCGCGACAGGCTGTCGGCGACCTCGAGCAGGCGGCCATTGCGACGCAGGAGGTGACCGTTCTCGTGCTCGTCGGGTAGCAGCAGTCCGCGGAAGCTCCGCAAGGCATTGGGGCCGCTTTCGCCGAGCCGGGGTGCCAGGCGGTAGGCGGCGTCGGCCGGGTTGGAGCGCAGGTGGTGGAGGGCGAGAAAGTGGCCCTTGACGAGGGCCTGGAGCGCACGGCGCTTGTGCGCGTCCTCCAGCGCGCGCTCGGTCACGGCGAGCACGTCGATGATCGTGTCGGGCAGCGCGGTGCTGTCGAAGAGCATCTGGCCGTGCGCAGCCAGCAGCATGCCGACGACCGGCTCGAAACTGACGACGGCGTCGACCTCGTCCCTCTCCCAGGCGGCGAGGTGCTGATCGACGGTCATCGGCACCACCTGCACATCCTGCGGCTTCAGTGCGACGCTGTTCAGGGCCGACTGCAGCATCAAGGCGCCGACCGCGGTGTTCTCCATGCCGACGCGCTTGCCGGCGAGTGCGCGCAGGTCCGCAACCTGCGGCTTGGCGACGAGCGCGTCGGCGCCCGATGACAGGTTGAAGACGAGCACGACCTGCAGGCGCAAGCCCTGGGCGAGGAGGCTGAGTGTCTCGTCGAGGGTCAGCGCGGCGGCGTCGATCTCGCCCGCCGTGAGGCGCTGCATGGATTCGGTGGCCGAGGCCGTCTCGACCAGCCGCACCGCATCGGAGCCGATCCAGCCCTCGCCGGCGGCGAGGAACATCAGCGCGTAACCGGGCCAGGGATGGGCCGCGACCGACAAGGGCTCGCGCTGCGAGCTACAGGAGAGCGCGGCGGGGAGAAGGAGCAGCGAAAGCAGGGTCCGCACGCTGTCGCGTCGGCTCATGGTCAGGTGCGACATGTGGAAGGGCGCGCGGTCTGGGCGACTGGTTATCCTCGATCCGAGCCGAAAGTCTAGATCGGGCGCCCCGCGGCCGTAAGTGAATTGGTGCGCGACTGTAAGCGGAAAGCGGCCGTTCGATATTGATGGCCGTCAAGGGGCTGGACCGGGGGTATCGCCGCATGGCAGCGTGCTACGGCCAACAAAAAAGCCAACCCCGAAGGATTGGCCTTTTTGCTTGGTGATGCTGGCTCCCCGACCTGGGCTCGAACCAGGGACCTACGGATTAACAGTCCGGCGCTCTACCGACTGAGCTATCGGGGAATTACCTCTTTGCAGCTTGCGCTGCGAAAGCACTCCTGCAGACTTTGCTGCCGCTTGCTGTTCCCTTGGGAAACACCAAGTCTTCAAACTTGGCTCCCCGACCTGGGCTCGAACCAGGGACCTACGGATTAACAGTCCGGCGCTCTACCGACTGAGCTATCGGGGAACAGAGGCGCGCATTTTAGGCAGGGAACGCGCTTGCGTCAAGGCGGAGATGTGTTTTTGTCGGTGCCATCCGCCTCGACGCGGCCGGGCGTCAGCCCTTGACCACCTGCGCGATCGCCTTGGCGACGTAGCCGATGTTCTTGGAGTTGAGCGCGGCCAGGCAGATGCGGCCGGTCGACACGGCGTAGATGCCGAAATCCGACTTCAGCTGCTCGACCTGGGCGGCGGTGAGCCCGGTGTAGGAGAACATGCCGCGCTGCTTGATCACGAAAGAGAAGTCCTGCGGCACGCCTTCGGCCTTCAACTGCTCGACCAGGCCGGTGCGCATGGCACGGATGCGCTCGCGCATGCCGCCCAGCTCGTCTTCCCACATCTGGCGCAGCTCGGGCGAGGACAGCACCGCGGCGACGATGGCGCCACCGTGAATCGGCGGGTTGGAGTAGTTGGTGCGGATCACGCGCTTGACCTGCGACAGCACGCGGCCGGCTTCTTCCTTGCTGGCGGTGACGATGGACAGCGCGCCGACGCGCTCGCCGTAGAGCGAGAAGCTCTTCGAGAACGAGCTCGACACGAAGAACTGCAGGCCGCTGGCCGACAGCGCGCGCACGGCCACGGCGTCGGCGTCGATGCCCTCGGCGAAGCCCTGGTAGGCCATGTCGAGGAAGGGGATCAGGCCGCGCTCGCGGCACACCGCGACGACTTCGTCCCACTGTGCGTCCGACAGGTCGGCGCCGGTCGGGTTGTGGCAGCAGGCGTGCAGCACGATGATCGAGCCGGGCTGCAGGCTGTCGAGCTTGGCCTTCATGCCGGCCAAGTTAACGCCACGGGTGGCGGCGTCGTAGTAGGGGTAGTTCTCGACCGGGAAACCGGCGGACTCGAACAGCGCGCGGTGGTTTTCCCAGCTCGGGTCGGAGATGTACACGGTGGCGCCGGGCAGCAGGCGCTTGAGGTAGTCGGCGCCGACCTTGAGCGCGCCGGTGCCGCCCAGGGCCTCGATGGTGACGGTCTGGCCGCTGGTGGCGAGCAGCGAGTCCTTGCCGAAGAGCAGGCCCTGCACCGCGTTGTTGTAGGCGGCGGGGCCTTCGATCGGCTGGTAGCCGCGCGGCGGCATCGCTTCGAGGCGGGCCTTCTCGGCGGCGCGCACGGCGGCGAGCAGCGGGATCTTGCCGTTGTCGTCGTAGTACACGCCGACACCGAGGTTGACCTTCTCGGCGCGGGTGTCGGCGGCGAAGGCCTCGTTCAGGCCAAGGATCGGGTCACGGGGCGCCATCTCGACGGCGGCGAAGATCGAAGCGGACATGAGGACTCCAGTTGTTCCGGTAGGGCAGCAGTGGATGCGCGTGGCGGGAACGGCGGTGCACCGTGCCTTGTCACGCGATTTGGGAAATAATCGGCGTTTTCGTCCGGTGCCGCCGGGTGGCGATGCACCGGAATGGAGCGGAAATTTTAGCATGACGAGTCAAGGCAATAGCGGCGGAAACGATGCGCTGCAGCAAGGCGGGACGGTGCTCACTTACGAGGGCAGCCCCTTCCGCCTGCACCAGCCCTTTCCGCCCGCCGGCGACCAGCCCGAGGCGATCCGCCTGCTGTGCGAGGGGGTGGAGGACGGCCTGATGTACCAGACCCTGCTCGGCGTGACCGGCTCGGGCAAGACCTACACCATGGCCAACGTGATCGCCCGCATGGGCCGCCCGGCCCTGGTGCTGGCGCCGAACAAGACGCTGGCGGCGCAGCTGTATGCCGAGTTCAAGGAGTTCCTGCCCGAGAACGCGGTCGAGTACTTCGTCAGCTACTACGACTACTACCAGCCCGAGGCCTACGTACCCTCGCGCGACCTCTTCATCGAGAAGGACTCGTCGATCAACGAGCACATCGAGCAGATGCGGCTGTCGGCGACCAAGAGCCTGATGGAGCGCCGCGACGTGGTGATCGTGGCCACTGTGTCGTGCATCTACGGCATCGGCGACCCGGTCGATTACCACGCCATGATCCTGCACCTGCGCGAGGGCGAGCGCCTGGCGCACCGCGACCTCATCCAGCGCCTGGCGGCGATGCAATACACCCGCGCCGACATCGACTTTCGCCGCGGCACCTTCCGCGTGCGCGGCGACGTCATCGACGTGTTCCCCGCGGAGAACGCCGAGCTCGCGGTGCGCATCGAGATGTTCGATGACGAGATCGAGCACCTGACCCTGTTCGACCCGCTCACCGGCCACCTCAAGCACAAGCTGGCGCGCTTCACCGTGTATCCGTCGAGCCACTACGTGACCCCGCGCGCCACGGTGCTGCAGGCGATCGAGGCGATCAAGGAGGAGCTGAAGGAGCGCGTGGCCTTCTTTCAGCGCGAGGGCAAGCTGGTGGAGGCGCAGCGCATCGAGCAGCGCACCCGCTTCGACCTCGAGATGTTGAACGAGATGGGCTTCTGCAAGGGCATCGAGAACTATTCACGGCACTTGTCGGGGCGCGGCCCGGGCGAGCCGCCGCCGACCCTGATCGACTATCTGCCGCCCGATGCGCTGCTGTTCATCGACGAGTCGCACGTGGCCATCGGTCAGGTGGGCGGCATGTACAAGGGCGACCGCTCGCGCAAGGAGAACCTGGTCGGCTACGGCTTCCGCCTGCCGTCGGCGCTCGACAACCGGCCGCTGAAGTTCGACGAGTTCGAGCGCCTGATGCCGCAGACCGTCTTCGTGTCGGCGACGCCGGCGAAGTACGAGGAAGAGCATCAGGGCCAGGTGGTGGAGCAGGTGGTGCGCCCGACCGGCCTGATCGACCCGATGGTCGAGGTGCGCCCGGCGATGACGCAGGTGGACGACCTGCTCGGCGAGATCAAGAAGCGCCTGGCGGTGAACGAGCGCGTGCTGGTCACCGTGCTGACCAAGCGCATGGCCGAGGACCTCACCGACTACCTCGCCGACAACGGCATCCGCGTGCGCTACCTGCACTCGGACATCGACACCGTGGAGCGCGTGGAAATCATCCGCGACCTGCGCCTGGGCGAGTTCGACGTGCTGGTGGGCATCAACCTGCTGCGTGAGGGCCTGGACATCCCGGAGGTGTCGCTGGTGGCCATCCTCGATGCGGACAAGGAGGGCTTCCTGCGCTCGGAGCGCTCGCTGATCCAGACCATCGGTCGCGCCGCGCGCCATCTGCACGGCACCGCCATCCTCTACGCCGACCGCATCACCGACTCGATGAAGGCGGCGATCGGCGAGACCGAACGGCGGCGGCACAAGCAGATCGCCTTCAACGAGGCCAACGGCATCGTCCCGAAGTCGGTGACGAAACGGATCAAGGACATCATCGACGGGGTCTATGATTCGGATGGGGCCAAGCGCGATGCCGCACGCGTGGCCGACAAGGGCAGCGACTATGCGGTGATGGACGAGAAGGCGCTGGCGCGGGCGATCAAGCGCCTGGAAAAGGAGATGCAGGAGCACGCCCGCAACCTGGAGTTCGAGAAGGCCGCTGCGGCGCGCGACGAGCTGTTCAAGCTGCGCCAGCGCGCGTTTGGCGCAGACCAGCACGGCAGCGTTTGAGAGGTCGACAAGAGGAGACAACAATGACCCGGATTCTCTTTGTGTGTACGGGCAACATCTGCCGCTCGCCCACGGCTGAGGGAGTGGCGCGGCATTTCATCCAGAGCAACGGGCTGGGGGGGCGGGTGGAGGTCGACTCGGCCGGCACGCACGGTTATCACGTTGGCGAGGCGCCCGACCCGCGCACGCAGAAGGCGGCCAGGCAGCGTGGCTACGACCTGTCGGCACTGCGCGCGCGCAAGCTGGAGTTGCGCGACTTCCAGGAGTTCGACCTGCTGCTGGCGATGGATCGCGGCCATCTGGACATCATGCAGCGCAAGTGCCCCGAGGTTTATCAGCCGCGGCTGGGGCTGTTCATGGCCTTTGCCGGCGAGGATCGCCTGGCCGACGAGGTGCCCGATCCCTATTACGGCGGGCCGAGAGGCTTCGACGTGGTGCTCGACATGTGCGAGGACGCGGTGCGCGGCCTGCTCGATTCCGTGTCGTCGCGCGTCTGAGGGCGACCTGCCGCCGGGTGTGCCGCAGGCAGGGGCAGGGACAGCAAAAAGGCCATCCGCGGGATGGCCTTTTTGCTGGTCGGGTCCTTCAGCGGCGCTTACTTGTGCGTCTCGACCTGCTGCAGGGGTTCGTCCACGATCACCGGCGCGGGGCGCGGCTTGCGGCCGAGCCGGACCGAGGGCTCGACGGCGCCGCTGCCGAACTGCGACAGCTTGGCCGGGTCGGTCTCGATCTTGATCAGCCCGCTGTCGCCCACCGCGGGCGACAGCGTGATCGGCGCAGAGGCGTCCGCGCTGCGACGCCCTTCCTCGGCGGCCGCCTCCGGCGCGACGATGCCGGGCTCGGCTGCGACCAAGGTGGCAGGCTCGTGCTCGACGACGGCAGGCGCCTCGGGCTCGGTGGTGGCCGGGGCAGCAGGCGCTGCCACCTGTTCCGCGACCTGCTCGGTAGCGACGACAGGCGCGCTGGATGTGGCGGCTGCCTGCGCGATCGCGCCTGCTGGCTCGGTTGCATCCACGGCGCCAGCGTCGGCCTCGGGGCTGCTGATCGATTCGCTGCCCGCCTCGCTGAGGGCGGGCTCGACGCGGACCGGGGCGGGCGCGAGCTCGACAGCGCTGGCGAGGACGGCGTCTTCGACCGTGACCGGCTCGGAAGCCGGCACCGGCAGTTCGGCTGCGGATGCGGCCACGCTGACCGGCGTCGCCTCAACAGCCTCCGCGGCCGCGGCAATCACCGCAGCAGCGGGCGCTTGATCGGCCGCGCCAGCGGTCGAAGCGCTGGCTTCGGGCTGCTCGGCGGCCGGGACTTCGCCTGGCGCTGCAGCCACAGGCATGCTGGTGGCAGCGCCGGCCAAGACCTCGGGCTGTTCCGGCTGCGCGGCGGCGCCGGCATCGCCGATTTCCGCGCTTTCGACGCCCTCGGTGGCGGCCTGCGGCTCACCGGAACGGCGACCGCGACCGCGACCGCGACGGCGGCGCTTTTCGGCCGGCGCACCTTCTTCGGAACCCGGCTCGGTTGCAGGCGCGTCGCTTGCGGACAAATCGGCCTCGGACAGCGCCGCCTCCGCCACCGGGGCGAGGGCGGCCGCTGCGGCGACGCCCTTCAGTTGCTCCTCCTCGCCCGCCGCGCTGCGCAGCTCGGTGGCCTTGTCGGCGCGCTCGCCGGCTTCTTCGCTGCGGCTGCCACGCTGGCCACGTGTGCGGCCGCGGCCCCCTTCGGCGCGCTCGGGGCGCTCGCCTCGTTCGGCCCTGTCAGCGGGGGCAGCGTTGCGCTGGGGCTTGTCGCCGCCCTCGCCGCGTTCGCCGCGTTCGGGTCGGGCGGCACGCGTGCCGTCGCCATCACGCTCGCTGCGGCGTCCGCGGTTGCCGTTGCCGCGACGGCCGTCGGCGCTGCGCTCGCCACGCGGGCGCGGCTCGCGCTTGGGCGTGGCTTCGACAGCCGGCGCCGGCTCGGCGGCCGGTGCGGGCTTGCTGCCCGAGAACCAGGCCATGATGCGCGCGATCAGGCCCTTCGACTCGGGCTCCACGGGTGCGGCAGCGGCAGGCTGCTCGGCCACGGGCGCAGCCACCGGCGCCGGTTGTGCCGGCGAGATGCCCTTCACCGCGGCCTCGGGGCGAGCGGGGCGCTCGTTGCCCTTGGACGGCAGGCGGGTGTCTTCCTCGGCGGGCTTCTGCACCATCTGGTAGCTCGCGAGCGCGATGTCCTCGGCGTTGAGCTGGTCGTGGCGCAGGCGGATGATCTCGTGCGCGGGGGTCTCGAGGTGGCGGTTCGGGACGATGATGAGCTGCACCTTGTGGCGCATCTCGATGCGGGCGATATCGACGCGCTTCTCGTTGAGCAGGAAGGTGGCGACATCGACCGGCACCTGCAGGTGCACCGCGCCGGTGTTGTCCTTCATGGCCTCTTCCTCGAGGATGCGGACGATGTGCAGCGCGGACGATTCGGTGCTGCGGATGTGGCCGGTGCCGTTGCAGCGCGGGCAGGTGATGTAGCTCGTTTCCGCCAATGCCGGACGCAGGCGCTGGCGCGACAGCTCGAGCAGGCCGAAGCGGCTGATCTTGCCGGTCTGCACGCGGGCGCGGTCGTGGCGCAGGGCGTCACGCAGGCGGTTCTCCACCTCGCGCTGGTTCTTCGCCGACTCCATGTCGATGAAGTCGATCACGATCAGGCCGCCGAGGTCGCGCAGGCGCAACTGGCGGGCGATTTCGTCGGCCGCCTCGCAGTTGGTGCGGAAGGCGGTCTCCTCGATGTCCGAGCCCTTGGTGGCGCGGCCCGAGTTGACGTCGATCGAGACCAGCGCCTCGGTGTGGTCGATGACCACGGCGCCGCCCGAGGGCAGATTGACCTGGCGCGAATAGGCCGATTCGATCTGGTGCTCGATCTGGAAGCGCGAGAACAGCGGCACGTCGTCGCTGTAGCGCTTCACCCGCGACACGTTGGCGGGCATCACGTGCGCCATGAACTGCGTGGCCTGCTCGTAGATGTCGTCGGTGTCGATCAGGATCTCACCGATGTCGGGCTGGAAGTAGTCGCGGATCGCGCGGATCACGAGGCTGCCTTCCTGGTAGATCAGGAAGGCACCTTTCTGGCTCTGGGCCGCCCCCTCGATCGCACGCCACAGCTGCATCAGGTAGTTGAGGTCCCACTGCAGCTCTTCGGCGCTGCGGCCGATGGCGGCGGTGCGGGCGATCAGGCTCATGCCGCCCGGCACTTCGAGCTGATCCATGTTTTCGCGCAGCTCGGCGCGCTCATCGCCCTCGATGCGGCGCGACACGCCGCCGCCGCGCGGGTTGTTGGGCATCAGCACCAGATAGCGGCCGGCGAGCGAGATGTAGGTGGTGAGCGCGGCACCCTTATTGCCGCGCTCGTCCTTCTCGACCTGGACGATGAGTTCCTGGCCTTCGCGCAGGGCCTCCTTGATCGACGCCTTGCTCGCATCGACGCCGGGCTGGAAGTAGGAGCGGGAGATTTCCTTGAACGGCAGGAAGCCATGGCGCTCTGCGCCATAGTCGACGAACGCCGCTTCGAGGCTGGGCTCGATGCGGGTGATGACCGCCTTGTAGATGTTGCTCTTGCGTTCTTCTTTTGCGGCCGATTCGATATCGAGGTCGATCAGTTTCTGACCGTCCACGATCGCGACGCGCAGTTCCTCGGCCTGCGTCGCATTGAAAAGCATGCGCTTCATTTGGATCGTTCTCCCGCGCAGAACACACGGGCAGGACGAACGGCGCGCACCATCGCGCTTTCCGGGATCAGGAGCGATTGGGTAGGTCTGCTGCTTTCATCCGGTGGGTTTGTCGGGCTGTGATGGGTCGGCTGGTCGATATTCTCTTGCACCGGCCGGGTCGGCCGTGTGGGCCGCCGGGCCGGCGCATTTGATCCTGCGTGTGCGCTGTGCGCATCAAAATCCAACCCGGGGGCTGGATGGGTATGTCGAAGTGGATCTGTTGCGTTACCATCGGCGCCTTTTCGGCCTTGGATGGCGGGCAACGGTCAAGCCGGGAGCGCTCTTCAGGGCTCATTGCCAGCAGTCTGCGCACGTCCCGATGCAGATGTTTCGACCTGCATGAAATGGCGACGCGTCGCACTTGGGTGGCAGCGACCGGGTTAACCGCGCAGAAGTATATTTCATGACGACTATCGATGGCAAAGCGATCGCGGTTCGGCACGAACGCATCGATGATGCGGCGGCCGGCCAGCGCATCGACAACTACCTGCTGCGCATCGCCAAGGGCGTGCCCAAGAGCCACGTCTATCGCATCCTGCGCAGCGGCGAGGTACGCGTGAACGGGCGCCGCGTGCAGCAGACCTACCGTCTCGTCGAAGGGGACGAGGTGCGCATTCCGCCGCTGCGTGTGGCCGAACCGGCGCGCGCGCGCGCGGCGCCGGCGGGGCAGCCGCTGCCGGTGGTGTACGAGGACGACGCCTTGCTGGTGATCGACAAGCCCTCGGGCAAGGCCGTGCATGGGGGCAGTGGTGTCAGCTACGGGGTGATCGAGCAGTTGCGGGCGCAGCGCCCCGAGCTGAGGATGCTCGAACTTGCCCACCGGCTCGATCGCGAGACCTCGGGCCTGCTGATCGTGGCCAAGAAGCGGTCGGCCCTCACCGCGCTGCACGACATGTTGCGCGAGGGCAAGGTCGAGAAGCGTTACCTGACTCTGGTGCCCGGTCGCTGGGCCAACCCTTTGCAGCATGTGAAAGCCCCGCTGCACAAGTACCTCACCGCCGAGGGCGAGCGGCGGGTGCGGGTGAGCGAGGAGGGCAAGGCGGCGCACAGCGTGATGCGGCTCATCCGGCGCTGGCGTGATTTCAGTCTGCTCGAGGTGGAACTCAAGACCGGGCGCACGCATCAGATCCGCGTCCATCTGGCCCACCTTGGCTTTCCGCTGTGCGGTGACGACAAGTACGGCGACTTCGCGCTCAACAAGCGGCTCGAGGGAGAGGGGCTCAAGCGCATGTTCCTGCATGCGGCGCAGCTCAGTTTCAAGCATCCGATCAGCGGCGAGACCCTCGCTTTCGCGTCGCCGCTGCCGCCGGACCTGAAGGGTTTCGTCGATCATCTCGACGCTGCGGAGAAGGCGCACACGCATGACTGAACGATTCGACCTCATCGTCTTCGACTGGGACGGGACGCTGATGGATTCGGCGGGCGCCATCGTGCGTGCCATGCAGGCCGCCGCACGTGACCTCGGCCTGCCGGCGCCGTCGGACGAGCGGGCGCGCTACGTGATCGGGCTCGGCCTGGCTGACGCCTTGCAGCACGCCGTGCCCGAGCTGCCCGCCGCGGACCATGCCCGAATGGTCGAGCGCTATCGGCATCACTATCTGTCGACGGATCGCGAGCTGAGTCTCTTCGAGGGTGTCGAGGCGCTTATCGGCACGCTCGCCGGGCGCGGCTTCATGCTCGGCGTGGCGACCGGCAAGAGTCGGCTCGGCCTCAATCGCGTGCTTCAACATACCGGTCTGGCGCCTTACTTCCATGCAACGCGGTGTGCGGACGAATGCTTTTCCAAGCCGCATCCGGCGATGCTGGAGGAGCTCATGGATGAGCTCGGCGTGCGGCCCGAGCGCACGCTGATGGTTGGTGACACGACGCACGACCTGCAGATGGCGCGCAATGCGGGGACCGCAGCGCTGGCGGTGAGCTTCGGCGCCCATTCGCGCGCCGCGCTCGAAGCCGAGCAGCCGCTCGATTGCCTGGATTCCCCGTCCGCGCTGTCGCGCTGGCTGCTCGACGCGGTCTGAGGCGAGGCCTCGGCGCGGCTGCGCCTCAGAGGCGTGTGTCAGCCCAGCAGCAGGAACAGCGCCGGGCGCTTGGCGAGGGCAGGACGGTTGGCCTTTTTCCACTCGCGCACGCTGCGCGTGTGCAGGAATTCGTTGTCGGTGTTGAGCTCGCAGCCGATGCAAAGGCGTGTTTCGGGTCGGAGCAGCTTCAGCAGCGCGTCGAACATGCGCTCGTTGCGGTAGGGCGTCTCGATGAAGATCTGGGTGCGTCCGAGTCGGCGCGATTCGTCCTCAATTGCGCGCAGCGCCGAGTCGCGCTCGGTTTCGCCGACCGGCAGGTAGCCGTGGAAGCAGAAGCTCTGGCCGTTGAGGCCCGAGCCCATCAGTCCGAGCAGGATCGACGAAGGTCCGACCAGGGGTATGACGCGAATGCCGAGCGCATGGGCGCGTGCCACCAGGCGGGCGCCCGGGTCGGCGACGGCCGGGCAGCCGGCATCCGACATCAGGCCGATGTCTTCTCCTGCCAGTGTCGGCGCGAGCAGCGCGTCGAGCGCCGTATTGGCGTCGTGCCCGGTCCCTGGCGGGAGTTCGCGAATGTCGGTGTCGCGCAGCGGGTGTGGGTAGTCGAGCTGCTTGAGATGGGCGCGCGCCGCGCGTGCGGTTTCGACGACGAAATGCCGAAGCTGGGCGGCGATGTGCTGCGCCTGTTGGGGTAGGAAGCTCGCCCACGGCGTCGACTCGCCGAGGGCGACCGGAACCAGGTAAAGCGCTCCCGGCGTTGGCGATGTCCTGTCCGGGCCCGTGCTCACGGCAGCTCCAGCCCTTCGGCACGCAGCATGCGCGACAGCGCGATGAGAGGCAGGCCGATGAGGGCGGTCGGGTCATCGCCCGGCATGGCGTCGAGCAGGGCGATGCCGAGCCCTTCGGACTTGGCGCTGCCGGCGCAGTCGAGCGGCCGCTCCTTGGCGACGTAGCGCCGGATCTCGTCGTCGCTGAGGTCGCGAAAGCGCACCTGGGTGGGGACGCCTTCCACCTGGAGATGGTCGCTACGGGTGTTGAGCAGCGCGAGTGCGGTGTGAAAGGTGACCGTCCTTCCCCGCATGCGCTGCAACTGGGCGACCGCGCGTGCCTCGGTGCCGGGTTTGCCGAACACCTCGTCGTCGAGGTAGGCGACCTGGTCGCTGCCGATGATGAGTGCATCGGGCCAGCGTCCCGCGACGGCGCGTGCCTTTTCGGCGGCGAGACGTTCTGCCGTCGCCGGCGGCGCCTCGCCGGGCAGGGGGGTTTCGTCCGTTTCGGGGCGGTCGGTGTCGAAGGGGATGCAGAGCCGCTCGAGCAGCATCTTGCGATAGGCGGACGTCGAGGCGAGGACGAGCTTCATCGGGTTTCCAGGTGGTACGCGCCGGCGTGGGCGGGGCGGCTGTCCCGCATGGGCGTGTGGATGTGCGACCGGATCTGCGAGCGGCCGAGGGCATGGCGGGTGCTCGCGCTCCCGTTCTGCATGCACAGGCTTTACACAAAGGCCGGAAAAATAATATCATGCGCGGCTTATGTCGCAACAAGGCATCCCGTCCAGGCTCATCCCGGACCCTTTCAGGTTTGCCGCAGAGGCGCGCTCCATCGGGGGTGAGGTCGCTGTGGCCGATCTTTTGCGTCTGTCCGACGTGCTGGCCTCCTCCGAAGGCCAGCTTGTATGGCAGATCGAGGGGCTGATGGTGCAGGGGGTCGCCGGCATGGAGCCACGGCTCAGGTTGACCGCAAGCGGTCAGCTCGTGCTCGGATGTCAGCGCTGCCTCGGCGGCCTGCCCTGGGTACTCAAGGTCGATACCCTGCTTCATCCTGTTCGGGTCGGGCAGCCGATCGCCGAGGAGGAGCTGGAAGACGACGAGGTCGATGCGATCGAGGTCGATGGTGAGCTCGATGCGCTGGCGCTCGTCGAGGACGAGATCCTGCTGGCCTTGCCGATTGCACCGCGACACGAAAACTGTGAGTCGCCGCAGGTCGTGGGCGGCTCGACGAAAGAATCGCCTTTCGCTGCGCTGGCGTCGCTGCGAGGCAGTCCCAGCGCGAAATAGGCGCGATATTTTGCATTAGGAGTTTTTCTCATGGCCGTTCAGCAGAACAAGAAGTCCCCCTCCAAGCGCGGCATGCACCGCTCGCACGATTTCCTCACCGGCCCGGCGCTGGCTGTCGAGCCCACCACCGGTGAAGTGCACCTGCGCCACCACATCAGCCCGAACGGTTTCTACCGTGGCAAGAAGGTGCTGAAGGTCAAGGGCGAGTAATCCGCTGCCCGCAAGATCGAGGGCGGCGCACGGCGCTAGGCGCCTGCGCCGCTTTTTTTCCGACATCAATTACTGAACATCACGCGAGATGCCGATGGGTGTCACCATTGCAATCGACTGCATGGGTGGCGATCACGGCCCGGCCGTGACCGTGCCTGCTGCGCTCTCCTTTCTGCGCAGCCACCCCGACGCGCATGCAGTCCTCGTCGGTCGCGAGGAGGCGATTGCGCCCCAGCTCGGCGCGGCGCTGACAGAATTCGCCGGCCGCCTGCGGGTGCGACCCGCAGCTGAGGTGGTGACCATGGACGACCCGCCCGCGATCGCCATGCGCACCAAGAAGGACTCCTCGATGCGTGTGGCGATCGACCTCGTCAAGGCAGGCGAGGCCGATGCCGCGGTTTCGGCGGGCAACACGGGCGCCCTGATGGCGATCTCCCGCTTCGTCCTCAAGACCTTGCCGGGCATCGATCGCCCGGCCATCGCCACCGTCCTGCCGTCGCTGAAGGGGCACACCTATGTCCTCGATCTCGGCGCCAATGTCGATTGCACCGCCGAGCACCTGCTCCAGTTCGGCATCATGGGGGCAATGCTGGTGGCGGCGATCGAGCACAAGGATCGCCCATTGGTCGGCCTGCTCAACATCGGCGAGGAGGCGATCAAGGGCAATGACGTGGTCAAGGAGGCGGGCGAGCTGCTGCGCGAGAGCGGGCTCAACTTCTACGGCAACGTCGAGGGCAACGACATCTATGAAGGGACGGTGGATGTGGTCGTCTGCGACGGCTTCGTCGGCAACGTGGCGCTGAAGACCTCCGAGGGTCTGGCGCAGATGCTGGGCGCCTTCCTCAAGCAGGAGTTCGGCCGCTCGCTGCTGACCAAGTTGATGGCCGTACTGGCGCTGCCGGTGCTCAAGCGCTTCAAGAACCGGGTCGATCATCGCCTGTACAACGGCGCGCCCCTGCTAGGATTGCGCGGCGTGGTACTCAAGAGCCATGGATCGGCAGATGCGCTCGCCTTCGGCAATGCGCTGGCGCGAGCTGCCGAGGCGGCGTCCAACCGGTTGATCGAACGCATTTCCGACCGCATGGCGAGCATGAACGAGGTGAAGGCATGATCTACGCACGGATCGCGGGTACCGGCAGCTGTCTGCCGGGCAAGCCGGTGAGCAACGACGACCTGGTCGGTCGCGGGATCGACACATCCGACGAATGGATTGTCAGCCGCTCGGGGATCCGCAGCCGCCATCTCGCCAGCGCCGACGTGGGCGCGAGTGACCTCGCGCGCGAGGCGGCCGAGCGGGCGATCGAGGCGGCGGGTTGCGAGGCGGAGGACATCGACCTCATCATCGTCGCCACCTCGACGCCCGACTACATCTTTCCGAGCACCGCGGCCCTCGTGCAGTCCAAGCTCGGCATCCGCAACGGCGGCCCCGCGTTCGATGTGCAGGCCGTGTGCACCGGCTTTGTCTATGCGCTCGCGGTCGCGGAAAAGTTCATCCGTTCGGGCAGTCACACGCGCGCCCTCGTGATCGGCGCCGAGGTCTTCTCCCGCATCCTCGACTGGTCCGATCGCGCCACCTGTGTGCTGTTCGGCGATGGCGCCGGCGCGGTGGTGCTCGAGGCTTCGGCCGAGCCCGGTATTCGTGCCAGTGCGCTGCACGCCGATGGCAGCCATCACCCGATCCTGTGCGTGCCCGGTGGTGTCGCATCCGGACAGGTCATCGGTGATCCCTTCCTGCGCATGGATGGCCAGGCGGTGTTCAAGTTCGCCGTCAAGGTGCTCGGCGATGTGGCGCACGAGGTGATCGAGCAGGCTGGTGTGGGCGCCGATTCGGTCGACTGGCTGATTCCGCACCAGGCAAACATCCGCATCATCCAGGCCACGGCCAAGCGCCTCGGGCTGCCGATGGAGCGGGTGATCACGACCCTCGATCACCATGGCAACACCTCGGCGGCATCCATTCCGCTGGCACTCGACGAGGCGGTGCGCAACGGCCACATCCAGCGCGGGCAGCGCCTGGTGCTGGAAGGTGTGGGCGGCGGCTTCACCTGGGGCGCAGCCCTGATCGATTTCTGATTCCACCCAATTTCTGACAACAGCGGAGAACAGCATGGCATTTGCGCTGGTTTTTCCCGGCCAGGGTTCGCAGGCGGTCGGCATGATGGCCGCCTACGGCGAGTCGGTCGTGATTCGTGACACCTTCACGGAAGCATCGGATGCGCTCGGCGAGGATCTGTGGTCGATGGTGTGCGACGGCCCGGCCGAGCGCCTGGCGCTGACGGTGAACACGCAGCCGCTGATGCTGACCGCCGGCGTGGCCGCCTATCGCGCCTGGCTGGCGGCGGGCGGCCCCAAGCCGGCCATGGTGGCCGGCCACAGCCTGGGCGAGTATTCCGCACTCGTCGCGGCGGGCGCACTCGCCTTTGCCGATGCCGTGCCGCTGGTGCGCTTTCGCGCCCAGGCGATGCAGGAAGCGGTACCGGCGGGCGAGGGCGCGATGGCTGCGGTGATGGGGCTGGAAGCCGATGCCGTGCGCGAGGCCTGTGCTGAAGCCGCGCAGGGCCAAGTCGTCGAGGCCGCCAATCTCAATGCCCCCGGCCAGATCGTGATCGCCGGTGCCAAAGCCGCGGTCGAACGTGCGGGTGAGATCGCCAAGGCCAAGGGCGCGAAGCGGGCCGTGCTGCTACCGGTGTCCGCCCCCTTCCATTGCGCACTCATGCGTCCTGCGGCCGAGCGTCTGGCCGAGCGTCTGGCGACGCTGACGATTTCGCGCCCGGCGATCGACGTCATCAACAATGTCGACGTCGCCGTCTATGATGAGCCAGAGAAGATTCGCGATGCGCTGGTGCGCCAGGCCTATTCGCCGGTGCGCTGGATCGAACTGGTGCAGGCGATGGCGGCTCGCGGCATGAGCCACGTCATTGAATGCGGCCCCGGCAAGGTGCTGGCCGGCATGACCAAGCGCATCGCCAAGGATGTCGAAGGGGGCTCGGCGCATGACGCCGCCAGTCTCGAGCAAGCCATTGCGGCAGTGGGGTGAGACATGAGCTTTTCGCTTGAAGGGCAGGTTGCGCTGGTCACCGGTGCATCGCGCGGCATCGGGCGTGCGGTGGCGCTCGAACTCGGTCGCCTCGGTGCAATCGTCGCCGGCACTGCGACCTCTGAATCGGGCGCGGCCGACATCGACAAGGCACTGGCCGATGCGGGCATCAAGGGCGCTGGGCTGGCGCTCAACGTCACCGATGGCGCTGCCTGCGAGGCGCTCGTGGGCGAGATCGAGAAGCGCTTCGGCGCCATCGGCATCCTGGTAAACAACGCCGGCATCACGCGTGACAACCTGGCCATGCGCATGAAGGACGATGAATGGGATGCCGTCATCGACACCAACCTGCGCGCGGTCTTCCGCATGAGCAAGCTCGTCATGCGCGGCATGATGAAGGCGCGCACGGGCCGCATCATCAACATCACCTCGGTAGTCGCCAGTGCCGGCAACCCGGGCCAGGCCAACTATGCCGCGGCCAAGGCCGGCGTGGCGGGCATGACACGGGCGCTGGCGCGCGAGCTGGGCAGCCGCAACATCACGGTGAACTGCGTCGCCCCCGGCTTCATCGACACCGACATGACGCGTGCATTGCCCGAGGCGGCCCGCGACGCTCTCCTCGGCAACATCGCCCTGGGGCGGCTCGGCCGGCCGGAAGAGATCGCCGGCGCGGTTGCGTTCCTTGCCTCACCTGCCGCTGCTTACGTGACGGGGACCACCCTGCATGTTAATGGCGGTATGTATATGTCCTGATCGCGGATCAGGATAGCGGTTCCGCGGCGTTTTGGTAGAATACGCCGTCTTTTTTCAATACACCTGTCACCCTCAGGAAGGAGTTGGTTCATGGAGAACATCGAACAGCGCGTCAAGAAGATCGTCGCTGAGCAACTTGGCGTGAACGAATCGGAGATCAAGACCGAGTCTTCGTTCGTCGATGATCTGGGCGCGGATTCGCTGGACACCGTGGAGCTGGTCATGGCACTGGAAGAAGAATTCGAGTGCGAGATTCCGGATGAAGAGGCCGAGAAAATCACCACCGTCCAGCAGGCGATCGACTACGTCAACGCCCACCTCAAGAAGTAAGCATTTCCAACGCTTTCCTAGCGTCTCCTGTCCGGCCGCTGCAGCACTTCGCAGGCCCGGGCAGGCCCCCATTCTCATTCATTGATTCCAACGGAGTTGCCTGTGTCGCGTCGCAGAGTCGTCGTCACCGGTCTGGGCGTCATTTCGCCGGTCGGCAATACGGTCCCCGAGGCTTGGGAAAACGTGCTTGCCGGCAAGAGCGGCATCGGTCCGATCACCCGCTTCGATGCCAGCGGGTTTGCCGCACGCATCGCTGGCGAGGTGAAGGACTTCGACGTATCGGCCTACCTCTCGCCCAAGGAAGCACGCCGCATGGACGTGTTCATCCACTACGGCATGGCGGCCGGCATCCAGGCCATCCGCGACTCCGGTATCGAGGTCAATGAAAGCAACGCCGATCGCATCGGCGTCAATATCGGCTCGGGCATCGGCGGCCTGCCGATGATCGAGGATACGCACGACGACTACCTGAAGGGCGGGGCGCGCAAGATCTCGCCCTTCTTCATCCCGGGCACGATCATCAACATGATCTCGGGCAACCTGTCGATCATGTACGGCATGAAGGGGCCCAATCTCGCCGTGGTCACCGCGTGTACCACCGGTCTTCATGCAATTGGCATGAGCGCGCGCATGATCGCGTATGGCGATGCCGACGTGATGGTGTGCGGGGGGGCGGAGTCGACCGTGACCCACCTCGCCATCGGCGGCTTCGGCTCGGCCAAGGCCTTGTCCACCCGCAACGATGATCCGGCGACCGCGAGCCGCCCTTGGGACAAGGAGCGCGACGGCTTTGTCCTCGGCGAGGGTGCTGGCGTGATGGTGCTCGAGGAGTACGAGCACGCGGTCAAGCGCGGCGCCAGGATCTACGCCGAACTGGCCGGCTTCGGCATGAGTGGCGATGCCTTTCACATGACGGCGCCGGACACCGACGGGCCGCGCCGCAGCATGGTCAACGCAATGCGCGATGCGGGCGTCAATGGCGACGAGGTTCGCTACCTCAACGCCCACGGCACGTCCACGCCGCTCGGGGACAAGAACGAGACCGATGCCATCAAGCTCGCCTTCGGCCTGGATGTCGCGAAGACCCTGGTGGTCAATTCGACCAAGTCGATGACCGGCCACCTCCTCGGCGGTGCCGGCGGGCTGGAGTCGGTGTTCACCGTGCTTGCGATCCACAACCAGATCTCGCCCCCCACGACCAATATCTTCGAACAGGATCCGGAGTGTGACCTGGACTACTGCGCCAACGTCGCGCGACCGATGAAGATCGACGTGGCCTTGAAGAACAACTTCGGCTTCGGCGGCACGAACGGAACGCTGGTTTTCCGCCGCGTCTGAGCGCTGTCGGCATGGCAGTCCATGCCCGATTCGCTGATCATTGAATTGCGCCCCTCGCGGGCCTTGCTGGCGTCAGTGCTGGTCGCTCATCTGGCGGCTGCACTGGCGCTTCTTCATGTGCCCGCGCTAGGCATCGGCAGCTTGGACGCCGCGCCCCAGACGCCTGCCGCCGCGGCGCTCCCGATGGCTGTGTGGGGCTTGCTGGCAGCATCCCTGCTACGCGCCCTCGTCGTCGAGTTGGGTAAGCGCGACATGCGCCTGGTGTTCGAGGACGACGGCCATGTCGAGCTGTCGCTGCCCGGCCGCGACGCGCACGTGTGGTGCGAGGTGCAGCTGGGGTCGGCGGTCGATCTCGAGTGGGGAATCTGGTTCGCGCTGGCGCCGGTGGGCGGCGAACCGTCGCGCTGGAGCGCGTGCCGCAGGCGGCGGCTGATGCTGCTGCGGGGCAATCTGGATCGTTCCGCCGAGCAATCCTGGCGCAAGCTCAGGGTCTGGCTGCGGCACAAGTCGGGCCAGACTTCGGCAGCCGTTCCGACCCGGCCCTGAACGCCGCGGCGGTGCGACGGGCGTCGGCACCGCTTGCGGGACGGTTGGCGGTTCAGTGGCCGGTGGTCTTGGGCACGCGGCATGGGCGCAGGATCGTGTCGCGGGCGCGCGCAAGCGTGTCAGGGAAATCGCGCGAGTGATGCAGGCCGCGGCTCTCCTTGCGCTGGAGGGCGCAACGCACGATCAGTTCGGCCGTGACCACGAGGTTGCGCAGCTCGATCAGGTCGTTGCTGACGCGGAAGTTGCTGTAGAACTCGTGGATCTCGCGTTCGAGCAGGCGGATCCGATGCTGCGCACGCAGCAGGCGCTTGGTCGTGCGCACGATGCCGACGTAGTCCCACATCGCGCGGCGCAGCTCGGCCCAGTTGTGCGAGATCACCACCTCCTCGTCGGCGTCGGTCACCCGGCTCTCGTCCCAGTCCGGCAGCACGGGGGGCGTGCTCAGCGGCTTCGACAGGATGTCATCGGCTGCCGCTTCGCCGAACACCAGGCATTCGAGCAGCGAGTTGCTCGCGAGGCGGTTGGCGCCGTGCAGGCCGGTAAAGGCGGACTCGCCAACGGCATACAGACCGGGCACGTCGGTGCGCGCGGCAAGATCCGTGACGATGCCGCCGCAGGAGTAATGCGCGGCGGGAACGACCGGAATCGGCTCGCGCGTGATGTCGATGCCCAGTTCGAGGCAGCGCGCGTAGATGTTGGGAAAGTGGCCACGCAGCCAGTCTGCCGGCTTGTGGCTGATGTCGAGGTAGACGCAGTCGAGGCCGCGCTTCTTCATCTCGAAATCGATCGCGCGCGCGACGATATCGCGTGGCGCGAGCTCCTCGCGTGGATCGTGCTCGGGCATGAAGCGCGAGCCGTCGGGCAGCCGGAGCAGGCCGCCTTCGCCGCGAACCGCCTCTGAAATCAGGAAGGACTTGGCCTGCGGGTGGTAGAGGCAGGTGGGGTGGAACTGGATGAACTCCATGTTGCCGACCCTGCAGCCTGCTCGCCAGGCCATGGCCACGCCGTCGCCGGTCGCCACGTCGGGATTGGTGGTGTAGAGGTACACCTTGCCCGTGCCGCCGGTGGCGAGCACCGTGTTGCGCGCGGCAAAGGTGAGCACCTCGTCGGCGTCAATGTCGAGCACGTAGGCACCCAGGCAGCCGGCGGCAGGCTGGCCCACCTTGTCGCCGATGACCAGGTCGACCGCGATGTGGTGCTCGTAGACATCGATGTTGGGATGGCTGCGAACCTGGGCGCCCAGCGTGGTCTGCACGGCCGCGCCTGTGGCGTCGGCGGCATGGATGATGCGGCGGTGGGAATGCCCGCCCTCGCGCGTAAGGTGGTAGCCGAGCTGCGAGTCGGCCTCGCGGGTGAAGGGGACGCCGCGGTCGATCAGCCATTCGATGGCGCGCTTGCCGTTTTCCACCACCAGACGGGTGGAGCGCGGATTGCATAAGCCGGCGCCGGCGACAAAGGTGTCCTGGATGTGCGCTTCGACGCTGTCGGTGGTATCCAGGACAGCGGCAATTCCGCCTTGTGCCCAGTTGCTCGCGCTGTCGGACAACTCACGCTTGGTGACGAGTGCAACGCGCAGTCTGTCGGCCAGGCGCAGTGCCATGGATTGGCCGGCCGTGCCGCTGCCAAGAATGAGTACGTCGTACTGTTTCAGCAAGATGTCGCTCGGGCTCGTGGGAACGGCGGAAATATAGCACGCGTGGTGACACCCCGCGCCTGTCCCGCCTTGCATTGCAGGGCCCTGCCAAGGCTGAAGATCGGCGGCAAAGACCACGGCGACGGCTGAACTATTTTCTAGCCCCCCTGTCTGTTTCGGTGTCTTCGATTTGTGCTGAACCTGAACGCGGTCGCTTATAATCCGGACGTTTTGTCATTCGAATATCCGGAAGAAACCATACCCCATGAGCGATCGTGAGCTCGATCAGCAACTCGTCGAGCGCGTACAGCGCGGCGATAAACAGGCGTTCGGCTTGCTGGTCTCAAAGTACCAGCGCAAGCTCAACCGTCTGCTGTCCAGGCTGATCCGCGATTCCGCCGAAGTCGAGGATGTGGCGCAGGAGACCTTCATCAAGGCCTACCGTGCGCTGGGTTCCTTTCGCGGAGACAGTGCATTCTATACCTGGCTTTATCGCATCGGCATCAACACGGCGAAGAACTACCTTGTCTCCCAGGGACGCAGGGCGCCGACCTCGACCAGTTTCGACTCGGAAGAGGCGGAGACTTTCGAGGACGGTGATCAGTTGCGTGACATCAACACGCCAGAGCGGCTGATGATGACGCGAGAGATCGGTGAGACCGTCGATGATGCGATGGCTGATCTTCCTGAGGAGTTGAGGACCGCCATCATGTTGCGCGAGCTGGAGGGGCTGAGCTACGAAGAGATCGCCAACATCATGGAATGCCCGATTGGTACGGTGCGCTCGCGAATCTTTCGTGCGCGTGAAGCAATTGCAGAACGTCTGCGGCCCTTGCTCGATACGGCCCCGGACAAACGTTGGTAGGTGGCAAACATGAAGGACAAGTTATCGGCGCTGCTCGATGGAGATCTGGAAGAACAGGCGAGCCGTCCTGTTTTCGAGCGACTGCGAAGCGATGCCGAGTTGAGGCGGCAGTGGGATGCATACTGCATGATCGGCGACGCCCTTCGCGGCGATCGGCATGGCTCGAACGACTTCGTCACGCGCGTGATGGCAGGTCTCGACCAGGAGCCGACGCTGCTTGCGCCCAAGGGCGCGGCTCGCAGCGGCGTCCGACAAACCGTGTGGCAATCGCTGATGCCGATCGCGGCGTCGGTGATGGGGGTGGCGGCCGTCGGGCTCGTCGCCGCAACCCTTTATTCGCAGGACGAGCCGGCGTCTCCGCGCCTGGCTGCCGGGTCGCCTGCGGTACAGGTCGTCAGTGCGCCGGTCGAGCGCACGGCCTTGGTGCCGGTCGCGCATGATCCGCATCGCGAGTACGTCTTCGCCCATCAAGGACTGAGTGGTGGAGGCCCGCTGCCGGCAGGCGTGCAATATGTCCGCACCGTTTCCGAACAACGTCAGGGTGCGGGTCGATGAGGTTTTTCTCCGCAGTGCTGGGGTTGTGCGCCTTGCTGGCGCAGACCCCCGCGTATGCCGAGGCGCCTTCGGATCCGCTGTCCTGGCTCGGCAGGATCGCCTCTGCAAGTCAGCGGCTCAATTACGTCGGCACGTTCGTCTATCAGTCCGGTGATCACGTCGAGACCTCGCGCATCGCGCATCGGGTGGATGCCAGCGGCGAGTACGAGCGTCTCGAGGTGCTTGACGGCAGCCCGCGGGAGATCATCCGGCGCGGCAACGAAGTGCGTTGTGTGCTGCCTGACGAACGGACCGTGATCATCGACCAGGCGGGCGGGCGGCGGGCTTTTCCCGCGCGCCTGCCGGCCTCGCTCAACGGTCTTGCCGAAAGCTACCGCATCCGCAAGGGCGAACTGGGGCGGGTGGCCGGCTATGAGGCCCAGGCGGTCGTGCTCGAGCCGCGTGATGATCTGCGCTATGGCCACACCCTCTGGGCTGAAATGCAGACCGGGCTGCTGCTGAAATCACGCACCGTGGACGAGCATGGCGGACTGATCGAGCAGTTCAGTTTCAGCGACCTGCGCATCGGTGGCGACGTCGACATGGACCTGCTCGAGTCGCGCTTCACGCCGGATGACGATTGGCGCATGGTCAATGCGCGTGGCAATGACATGCCCAGGAACGAGATCGGCTGGGTGCTGGCTCAGGCCTTGCCGGGCTATAGCCTGAGTTCGGTGATGCGTCGTCCCCTCGGCCGGGACCGCGGGCAGGCCGTCCATATGGTTTTCAGTGATGGCCTTGCGGCAATTTCGGTCTTCATCGAGCCGATCGGCGAGGGGTCCAGCGTCGGCCTTGGGCCGGTATCGAATGGTGCAATCAACATCTACAAGCGCACCCTCAACGGCCACTTGGTGACTGCGCTCGGCGAGGCGCCGGAGCGGGCGGTGCGTCTGATCGGTGACAACATCCAGGCGGTCGCGCAGTGATGCAGGCGCGCGCCCAGGTGCTGCGTGTCGAGGGTGGGCAGGTCTGGCTCAAGGTGGCCGATGTCGGCGGCGGCTGTGGACGTTGCGACGAGCCCGGTGGTTGTCGTTCGCTTCAGATCACGCAAGCCTTCGGTGCGCCCAAGGGCGAATTCGTACTGCCTTTGAGCGTACCGGTGCAGGTCGGTGACCGCGTGCTGATCACCATTCCCGATGGCGCGCCGCTCAGCGCGGCGCTCGCCAGTTACGGGCTGGCCACCGTGCTGCTGGTGCTCGGTGCAGCCATTGGCAACGGGTTTGCCGGCTCGGGCGAGGGTGATCTGTTCGCCCTGGTCGGGGCAGGGGCGGGCCTGGCCGTGGCCTGGGTGCTGAATCGGCTGTTGGCGCGCAGCCGCAACTGGCGTTACCGCTTGCGCATGGAGTTGGCGCCGGCCACTGCCTGCGTTCACACGCTGCAGGCATCGAGATGAGCCGCTGCGGGTCGGGTGTGCCGGTGCTCAGGCCGCGTCGCTTAGCCTGCTGTGCGCAGACCGCGTGGGTTGCGGCCTTGTTGTTGATCTTTTTCGTGTGGTCGGGTGTCGCACGCGGCGCGAGCGTGGTCTTGCCCGATTTCACCGAGCTCGTTGCCCGCCAGGGGGCGGCGGTGGTGAACATCAGTACCACCCAGGTTCGCAAGGCGCCTGCCAGGCTGCCCTTCCAGATCCCCGAACTCGACGAGTCGGACCCGATGTTCGACTTCTTCCGCAAGTTCATTCCGCGTATTCCCGAGGCCCCGGGCGCCGATCCGGACAATCAGTCGCTCGGGTCGGGCTTCATCATCAGCGCGGACGGCTACATCCTCACCAATGCGCATGTCGTGGAGGAGGCCGAGGAGATCCTCGTGCGACTCGCCGACAAGCGCGAGTTCAACGCCGTCGTGATCGGCGCCGACGCGCGCAGCGATGTCGCCCTGATCCGTATCGAGGCGAGCGATCTGCCGCATGTGGTGCTGGGCGACCCTGATCAGCTCAAGGTGGGTGAGTGGGTACTCGCCATCGGCTCGCCCTTCGGCTTCGAGCAGTCGGTCACCGCCGGTATCGTCAGCGCCAAGGGGCGCAGTCTGCCCGACGAGAACTTCGTCCCCTTCATCCAGACCGACGTCGCGATCAATCCGGGTAACTCGGGCGGGCCGCTCTTCAACCTGCGCGGCGAGGTGGTGGGCATCAACTCGCAGATCTACAGCCGCACCGGCGGCTTCATGGGACTGTCGTTCTCGATCCCGATCGATGTGGCGATGGATGTGCAGAATCAGCTGCGCACCAAGGGACGCGTGCAGCGTGGCCGCATCGGTGTCTCCATCCAGGAGATCACCCGCGATCTTGCCGACAGCTTTGGTCTGCCACGTGCAGCGGGCGCACTGGTGAGCGCAGTCGAGCCCGACAGCCCGGCGGCGGACGGCGGGATCGAACAGGGCGACGTGATCGTACGCTTCAATGCGCGCGGGATCGAGAGCTCGGCCGACCTGCCACGCATCGTTGCGGCGGCCCGGCCCGGAAGCGAGGTCGATGTCGAGATCTACCGCGATGGCGAGGCACGCAGTCTTCGACTCACGGTCGGTGAATGGGAGGACCCGGAAGCCGAACCGCTGGCCAGCGGCGGGTCAAGCGCAGGGCCAGCCCCGAATCGACTGGGGCTGGAGCTGACCTTGCCGACTCCAGTGCAGCGTCGCGAACGTGGAATCGACCACGGCCTGGTGGTTCTGCGTGCGCAGGGCGCAGCGGCGCGCGCCGAAATCGTGCCCGGCGACCTGGTGCTGGCGATGGTCGTTGCCGGGCGACAGGTGCAACTCGCCAGGACCGAGGACTTCGAGGGCATGGTGACGGCGCTCGAGCCGGGCCAGCAGGTCACGCTCCTGGTGCAGCGTGGCGAGCTCAGCTCCTACGTCAGCCTGCGGGCGGCGAAATGAGCATGGGCGGCGAGCGCAAGGTGTTTACGGTCATGAGCCGGGAGTGGTGCCACCTCTGCCATGAACTCATCGACGCGCTCGAGCCGATCGCCAGCGAGTTCGGGTGGACGATCGAGGTCTTCGACGTCGATCAGGATCCGGCCCTCGAGGCGCGCTGGGACGAGTTGGTGCCGGTGCTGTTGCATGGCGATCACGAACTCTGCCACTACCACCTTGACGAAGCGCGGGTACGCGCTTATTGCCTTGGTTTTCCGCTAGAATCGCGGGCTTGACGACGCCAACCATTCCGAAAACGGGTGCTGCAAGGCACCCTTTTCGTTTCGCATGAACCATATCCGCAACTTCTCCATCATCGCCCATATCGACCACGGCAAATCGACCCTGGCCGATCGACTCATCCACTTCTGCGGCGGACTCTCCGAACGCGAGATGGAGGCGCAAGTGCTCGACTCGATGGACATCGAGCGCGAGCGCGGCATCACCATCAAGGCGCAGACGGCCGCCTTGCACTACAAGGCCAAGGACGGGCAGGTCTACAACCTGAACCTGATCGACACGCCGGGACACGTCGACTTTTCCTACGAGGTGAGCCGCTCGCTTGCCGCCTGCGAGGGCGCGCTGCTGGTGGTCGACGCTTCCCAGGGGGTCGAGGCGCAGACGGTGGCCAACTGCTACACCGCGCTCGATCTCGATGTCGAGGTGGTGCCGGTGCTCAACAAGATCGACCTGCCCGCCGCTGATCCCGACAACGCCCGTGGCGAGATCGAGGACGTGATCGGCGTCGATGCTTCCGAGGCGATCCTGTGCTCGGCCAAGACCGGCCTGGGCGTCGAGGACGTGCTCGAGGCGATCGTTGCCCGCATCCCGCCGCCCAAGGGCGAGCCCGAAGGGCCGCTGAAGGCGCTGATCATCGACTCCTGGTTCGACAACTATGTCGGCGTGGTGATGCTGGTGCGGGTGGTCGATGGCGTGCTCAAGCCCAAGGACCGCATCCTGCTGATGTCGAACGGCCTGCAGTATCCGTGCGACCAGGTGGGGGTGTTCACGCCACGCTCGGTGGCGCGTGAGCAACTGCGTGCCGGCGAGGTGGGCTTCATCATCGCCGGCATCAAGGAGATCGAAGCCGCCAAGGTCGGCGATACGGTGACGCTCGCCAACCGGCCTGCGGCCGAGGCGCTGCCCGGCTTCAAGGAGATCAAGCCGCAGGTGTTCGCCGGCCTGTATCCGGTCGAATCCTCCGAGTACGACCAGTTGCGCGACTCGCTCGAGAAGCTGCGCCTGAACGACGCCTCGCTGCAGTTCGAGCCGGAAGTCTCGCAGGCGCTCGGCTTCGGCTTCCGCTGCGGCTTCCTTGGCCTGCTGCACATGGACATCGTGCAGGAGCGCCTCGAGCGCGAGTTCGACATGGACCTGATCACCACCGCGCCAACGGTGGTGTACGAGGTGGTGTTGAACGACAACTCGATCATCCGCATCGAGAATCCGGCCAAGCTGCCCGACCCCGGCAAGTACCAGGAGATCCGCGAGCCGATCATCACCGCGACCATCTTCCTGCCGCAGGACTATGTCGGTCCGGTGATCACGCTGTGCAATCAGAAGCGCGGCAACCAGATCGACATGCGTTACCACGGTCGCCAGGTGCAGCTGATCTACGAGCTGCCGATGAACGAAGTGGTGATGGACTTCTTCGACAAGCTCAAGTCGGTGTCGCGCGGCTATGCGTCGCTGGACTACGACTTCAAGGAATACCGCACGGCCGACCTGGTCAAGCTCGACCTGATGGTGGGCGGCGAGAAGGTCGATGCGCTGTCGGTGATCGTGCACCGTGCCAGTGCGCAGTACCGCGGCCGCGAACTCGCCAGCAAGCTGCGCGGCCTGATCCCGCGCCAGATGTTCGACGTGCCGGTGCAGGCGGCGATCGGCGCCCACATCATCGCGCGCGAGACGATCAAGGCGCTGCGCAAGAACGTGCTCGCCAAGTGCTACGGCGGCGACATCAGCCGCAAGAAGAAGCTGCTCGAGAAGCAAAAGGAAGGCAAGAAGCGCATGAAGCAGGTGGGCAACGTCGAGATCCCGCAGGAAGCTTTCCTCGCGGTGCTGCGGACCGACGAAGGCAAGTGACGGCAGCCGCATGAATTTCGCCCTGATCCTTTTCCTGCTCCTGGTCGCCACCGGCGCCCTGTGGTTCCTCGACCGTTTCCATGCCCGCAAGCGGCGCCCGGCCAACGCCCCGGCGCCGTGGTGGGTGGAATACGGCGCGAGCTTCTTTCCGGTGATCCTGATCGTCTTCGGCCTGCGCTCCTTCGTCGTCGAGCCGTTCAAGATCCCGTCCGGCTCGATGATCCCGACCCTGCTGGTCGGCGACTTCATCCTGGTCAACAAGTGGACCTATGGCATCCGGCTGCCGGTGATCAACCACAAGATCCTCGACGTCAATGAGCCGCAGCGCGGCGACGTGATGGTGTTCCGCTACCCGGCGGATCCGTCGCTGGACTACATCAAGCGCGTGGTCGGCCTGCCCGGCGATCGAGTGGAATACCTCAACAAGCGCCTACGCATCAATGGCGAGGTCGTCGCCATCGAGGAGTCGGGCACCTATCTGCATCCCGACCGGCTGTACTACTCGCCGCAGTACACCGAGAAGCTGGGCGAGGTCGAGCACTCGGTGCTGATCGAGCGTGACGCACCGGCCTTCGTGCCCCAGGTGCTCAACTTCCCCGCTCGTGAAAATTGCACCTACACAAGCGCTGGCGTGAGTTGTACGGTTCCGGCCAATCACTATTTCGTCCTCGGCGACAACCGCGACGCCAGCAGCGACAGCAGGGTGTGGGGCTTCGTGCCCGAAGAGAACATCGTCGGCAGGGCCTTCTTCATCTGGTTCAACTTCAGTGACATGAAGCGGATCGGCAGCTTCCACTGATCGAGGAGCGACAATCGTGCGCATGAAAACCCAAAGCGGTCTGAGCCTGCTCGGCGTGCTGGTCGTCGGCGCGCTGGCCTCCTTCGTGCTCATCATCGGCTTCCGCACCGTGCCCGTGTTCACCGAGTACATGGCGGTCAAGCGCATCATGAATGTGCTTGCCGACGAGTCCGACAAGGGCGCGACCCTGGTCGAGGTGCGCCGCAGCTTTGACACCCGGCGTCAGATCGACGACGTGTCGAGCGTCACCGGCGCCGACCTGATCATCAACAAGACCGGCCCGCGCACCGTGATCGAGGCGCGTTATGAGCGCACCGTGCCGCTGGTCGCAAACGTCAGCCTGCTCTTCGACCTCAATCCGAGCAGCGCGGAACAGTGAGTCGATGACGGCCGATCGACTCCAGGCCAGCCTTGGGCATGTGTTCGCCGATGCGAGACTGCTCGAGGAGGCGCTGACCCACCGCAGCTTCGGCCAGCCGAACAACGAACGCTTCGAGTTTCTTGGCGACAGCATCCTCAACTGCGTGATGTCGATCGCGCTGTTCGAGCGCTTTGGCGAACTGCGCGAGGGCGAACTCTCGCGCGTGCGTGCCTCGCTTGTGCGTCAGGATGCGCTGTATCGCATCGCGCTCGGCCTGCAACTCGGTGACTGCCTGCGCCTGGGCGAAGGTGAGCTCAAGTCCGGCGGCAACCGCCGCCCCTCCATCCTCGCCGATGCGGTCGAAGCCCTGTTTGCCGCCGTCTTCCTCGATGCGGGCTTCGCCCGTGCCAAGGAGGTCATCGACCGCCTGTACGCGCCGCTGCTCGCCGAGGTGGATCCGCGCAAGCCGAGCAAGGATCCGAAGACGGCCTTGCAGGAGTGGCTGCAGGCGCGCAGGATGGCGGTGCCAACGTACTCGATGGTGCAGGTGCTGGGCGAGGCCCACGCGCAGGAGTTCGAGGTGGCCTGCGAGATCCCCAAGATGGGCGTGCGGACCCTGGGGCGCGGCCCGTCCCGGCGCATCGCCGAACAGCAGTCGGCCGAGCTTGCGCTGGCCGCCCTGAGGAAGACATGAACGAACTGCCCCCCAATGCCGCTGCGCCGGCCACTGCCGCGTCCGCTGGCGAGGACTATCGCGCCGGCTTCGTTGCCATCGTCGGTCGCCCCAACGTCGGCAAGTCGACCCTGCTCAACCGCCTGATCGGGCAGAAGATCAGCATTGTCTCCAGCAAGGCGCAGACCACCCGCCACCGCGTCACCGGCATCCTGACCGAGCCTGGCGCCCAGTTCGTCTTCGTCGACACGCCGGGCTTCCAGACCCACCACCGGAATGCGCTCAACCGCTCGATGAACCGCACCGTGTCGCAGGTGCTGGCCGACGTCGATCTGGTGTTCTTCGTCATCGAGGCAGGCCGTTTCAGCGAGGACGACCGCAAGGTGCTTTCGGTAATCCCCGAGTCGTCGAAGGTGATCCTGGTCATCAACAAGGTCGACCAGCTGAAGGACAAGTCGCGTCTGCTACCCTTCATCGACCAGGTGCGCCAGGCGCGTGACTTCACCGAAATCGTGCCGCTGTCGGCCGAGAAGGGGCGTAACGTCGACGAGCTGATCAAGACCGCGACGCCGCTGCTGCCGGTGGGCACGCCGATGTTCGAGGAGGACGAGATCACCGACCGCAGCGAACGCTTCCTGGCCTCCGAATTCCTGCGCGAGAAGCTCTTCCGTTTGCTCGGCGACGAATTGCCCTACGGCATTGCGGTCGAGATCGAGAAGTTCGAGCTGGAGGGCAACCTGCGCCGCATCCACGCCGCTGTGGTCGTGGACAAGCCGGGCCACAAGGCCATGGTGATCGGTCGCGGCGGCGAGAAGCTCAAACGCATCTCCAGCGAGGCCCGCGTCGAGCTCGAGAAGCTCTTCGACGGCAAGGTCTTCCTCGAGGTCTGGGTCAAGGTCAAGAGCGGCTGGGCCGACGACGAGCGCGCCTTGAAGAGCCTCGGCTACGAGTAAGCCCGCGGGCGAGCCATGGCGGGCCCCAAGCAGCGCATCGAGCAGCAGCCTGCGTGGGTGCTGCACACCCATCCCTGGCGCGAGACCAGCCTGATCGTCGAGGCCTGGTCGCGCGACCATGGACGCGTTGCGCTGGTTGCCAAGGGCGCGCGGCGGCCGCATTCGCAGCTGCGTGGCGTGCTGATGGCCTTTCAGCCCTTGTCGATGGACTGGTCCGGCGGCGGCGAGGTGAAGACCCTGGTGCGCGCCGAATGGCTGGGCGGGCAGCCCTTGCTGACCGGGCGCGCGCTGATCTGCGGCTATTACCTCAACGAGCTGCTGGTGCGCCTGACCGCGCGCGAGGACCCGCATCCGCACCTCTTCTCGGCCTATGGCGAGGCGGTGCGTGCGCTTGGCCGCGGCGAATCCGAATCGCCCATCCTGCGCCGCTTCGAACTCGCCTTGCTGCAGGATCTCGGCTACGAGGCCGGGCTCGCGCATGAGGCGGAGAGCGGCGACACGGTGCGGCCCGAGGGGCGCTACCTTTATATAATCGAACGCGGTCCGGTGCGGCTGGAGACGCTCGAGCACGAGGGGGCGTCGGTGGATGCAGCCGCGCTCGGCGACCGGCCGCTGCTGTCCGGACAGACGCTGCTCGATATGGCGGCCGACGATTTTTCGCGCGCAGAGACGCTGGCCCAGTCCAAGCAGCTGCTGCGCATGCTGATCAACCACACCCTGGGCGGCCAGCCGCTGCAGTCGCGCCGGGTGCTGAAGGAATTGCAGGAGCTGTGATGATCGAACTCGGCGTCAATATCGACCACGTCGCCACGCTGCGCCAGGCGCGCCGCACCTGGGAACCCGACCCGGTGTGGGCCGCGGCGGAAGCGCACCTGGGCGGAGCCGACGGCATCACCATTCACCTGCGCGAGGATCGCCGCCACATCAACGACGAGGATGTGCGCCGGCTCGCCGAACTCACCCAGGTCAAGCTCAACCTCGAGATGGCCGCCACCGACGAGATGGTCGCCATCGCCTGCCGCACCCGGCCGCAGATGGCGATGCTGGTGCCCGAGGGCCGCCACGAGATCACCACCGAGGGCGGCCTCGACGTGTTGGCTCAGGAAGCGCGCTTGAAGGGGGTGATCGCGCGCCTGGCCGACGCCGGCATCGTCACCAGCGTGTTCATCGACGCCGAGCTCGAGCAGATCGAAGCCGCCGCGCGCATCGGCGCGCGCGTGTGCGAGATTCACACCGGCCCCTATGCCCACGCCTTCCATGCCGCCGGCCGCGACGCCGAGGCGCCGGCCGTGGTGGCCGAACTGGACAAGATCCGCCTCGCCGGTGAGGCGGTGCGCCGCCTGGGCATGCGCTTCAACGCCGGCCACGCGCTCAACTACTACAACGTGCAGCCGATCGCCCGCCTGCACGGCATCCGCGAGCTGCACATCGGCCACTCCATCGTCAGCCGTGCGGTCTTCGTCGGCCTGCGTGCGGCGGTGGCCGAGATGAAGCGGCTGATGCGCGAAGCGGCGCAGACGGCCTGACGAGCGTGCAAGGAACGCAGGCGATGAACGGCCGCCAGGGAGCGGGGCAGGGCGAGGCATGATCCACGGTATCGGTACCGATCTCGTGCAACTGCCGCGAATGCGCGCGGCGCTCGAGCGTCACGGCGAGCGCTTCGCGCTGCGCATCCTGGCCGCGAGCGAGGTCGAGGCCTGGCGCGCCCACCGCGACCCGGCGCGCTTCCTCGCCAAGCGCTTCGCTGCCAAGGAAGCCTTCGGCAAAGCGCTCGGCACCGGCGTCGCCGTGCCGGCCACGCTGCACGCGGTCGCGGTCGGCCACGACGCGCGCGGCAAGCCCGAGTACCGCTATGACGAGCGCCTCGCCGCGCACATGCGCGACAACGGGCTGCGCGCCCACCTCAGCATCAGCGACGAGGACGAGCACATCGTTGCGTTCGCACTGATCGAACAGGGCTGAGCCCCGGAACTTCGAGCATATGAATTCCCCCCTCCGCCGCCCCCGCGGCCCTGTCATGATCGACGTCGCCGGCACCGCGCTGACCGACGAGGAGCGTGAACGCCTGCTCGACCCGCTGGTCGGCGGCGTCATCCTGTTCGCGCGCAACTTCAGCGCATCGGATCAGCTGCGCGCGCTCACCGCCGACATCCGCGCGCTGCGCGACCCGGCGCTGATCATCGCGGTCGACCACGAAGGGGGCAGGGTGCAGCGCTTCCGCAGCGACGGCTTTACCCGGCTGCCGTCGATGCGCAGCCTGGGCGCGCGGTGGGAACGGGATCACCTCGTCGCCCTCGAGGCCGCGCGCGCGACCGGCTTCGTGCTGGCTGCCGAGCTGCGCGCACATGGCGTTGATCTCAGCTTCACCCCGGTGCTCGACATCGACTACGGCTGCTGCCGCGCGATCGGCAACCGCGCCTTCCACCGCAACCCGCAGGCAGTGGCGGCGCTCGCCCAGGCGTTGGTTGCCGGCATGGCGGAGGCCGGCATGGGCGCGGTCGGCAAGCACTTTCCCGGCCACGGCTTTGTCGAGGCCGACTCGCACCACGACGTGCCGGTGGATGAGCGCGATTTCGACACCGTGTGGAACGAGGACATCGCCCCTTACCGGCACCGCCTCGGCCGTCAGCTCGCCGGCGTGATGCCGGCGCATGTGATCTACCCGAATGCCGACCCCAGCCCGGAACCGCAACCCGCGGGTTTTTCGCCCTTCTGGCTCAAGGACGTCCTGCGCGGCCGGCTCGGCTTCCAGGGCGTGATCTTCAGCGACGACCTCAACATGGAAGGCGCCCGCGTCGCCGGCGACATCGTCGGCCGTACCAAGGCCGCGTATGCTGCCGGCTGCGACATGCTGCTGGTGTGCAACCGCCCGGACCTCGCCGCCGAACTGCTCGACCGCTGGGCCCCCGTCCCCGACCCCGACAATCTCGCCCGCCTCGCCGCCATCGTGCCGACCGCCCACCAGCCCGCCTGGCTCGCCGACCCCTTCGCGCTCGAACTCCACGCCGTCTACGTTCAGGCGCGCGACCGCGTCGCCGCCATCCCCGACGACAGCAACACCGCGCCGACCATGACGGCCGCCACCATCGGCGAGCACCGCAGCGAAGACCTGAGCAAGCGCGGATAATCACTGGGCGAGCACCACAAACCCTACAGAACGGATTCCCGGTCGCAACGCATCGATCTTGATCACACCGTTGAGCACCATTGGCGCCACAAGCGGTTGAGAACCGACTGCGCAGGAGTGGATGTGGGGCGTTCCTGGAATGGGCGAGGACTGTCCGAGCGAGGAATCGAGCGAGTTCCGCAGCCCATGGAAGGAATGCCCCGCGTCCGCTCCGGATCAGCGATGGTTTTATCCCAACCCCGCACCCCGAACGCACCTGAAGCCCTCGCCAAGTGACGCGAGGCTTCGAATGACGCAGAGCAAGCGCATGACCGACCCACAGCCAACCGACGCCCAAGCCTTCGACCCCAAGCCCTTCCTGCGCACCCTCACCGAGGAGCCCGGCGTCTATCGCATGATCGGCGCCAACGACAAGGTGCTCTACGTCGGCAAGGCCAAGAACCTCAAGCGCCGCGTCTCCAGCTATTTCCAGAAGACCGTCTCCAGCCCGCGCATCGCGATGATGGTGGCCCAGGTGCTGCGCGTGGACATCACCGCCACCCGCTCCGAGGCCGAGGCCCTGATCCTCGAGAACAACCTCATCAAGAGCCTGGCGCCGCGCTACAACATCCTCTTTCGCGACGACAAGACCTACCCCTACATCGAGCTCTCGGCCGACGAATTCCCGCGCCTGGCCTATCACCGCGGCGCCTTCACCAAGGGCGCGCGCTACTTCGGACCGTTTCCCAACGCCTGGGCGGTGCGCGAGAGTATCCACCTGCTGCAGAAGACCTTCCAGCTGCGCACCTGCGAGAACACCGTCTTCGCCAACCGCTCGCGCCCTTGCCTGCTGCACCAGATCAAGCGCTGCACCGCGCCCTGCGTCGGCCTCGTCGAGCCCGAGGCCTACGCCGCGGATGTGAAGCTCGCCACCCGCTTCCTCGACGGTCAGGCGAGCGAGGTCATTGACGACCTGACGGCGCGCATGCAGTCCGCCGCCGAGCGCCTCGCCTTTGAGGAAGCCGCTGCCTGCCGCGACCAGGTGCGCGTGCTGCAGGCGGTGCTGCACAAGCAGTTCGTCGACAGCCGCAAGGACGAGGACGTGGACGTGCTCGCCGCGATCGAGGCCGACGGCCTGACCTGCGTGAACATCGCCATGGTGCGCGGCGGCCGCCACCTCGGCGACCGCCCGCAGTTCCCCAGCGGCGCGGCGGTGTCGGGGGCGATGGACAGCCTGCTCGCCTTCGTCGAGCAGCACTACAGCCAGCACCCGATCCCGGCAAGGATCCTGGTGAACCTGCCACCGGAGGCGGTCAAGGAGACGCTGGCCGAGATCACGGATCGCCCGCCCGGCGTGGTGTCGCCGCGCTTCGAAGCGGACAAGGCCTGGATGGAGATGGCGGAGAAGAACGCCCATCTCGCCATCCAGGCGCGGGCGCGCGACACCGGCCGCATCGAGCAGCGCCTGGAAGCGCTGCGCGCCGCGCTCGACATGGACGAGGCGCCGCAGCGCATCGAATGCTTCGACATCAGCCACACCATGGGCGAGGCCACCGTGGCCTCCTGCGTGGTGTGCGAGGCGGGTGCGATGAAGCGCGCCGAATACCGCCGCTACAACATCACCGGCATCACCGGCGGCGACGATTTCGCGGCGATGCGCCAGGCGCTGGAGCGCCGCTATGGCAAGGTCGCGGCGGGCGAGGGCGTGTGCCCCGACCTGATCCTGATCGACGGCGGCAAGGGCCAGGTCAGCGCCGCGCGCGCGATCCTCGCCGACGTGGGCCTGGAGGCGGTGGCGATGGTGGGCGTCGCGAAAGGGGAAGGGCGCAAGGCCGGGCTGGAGACGCTGATCTTCCCCGACGGCCGCGAGGGCCTGGCGCTCGGCGGCGAATCGGCCGCGCTGCACCTGATCGTGGAGATCCGCGACGAAGCCCACCGCTTCGCCATCACCGGCCACCGCGTCAAGCGCGGCAAGGCACGGGTGGGCTCGAAGCTGGAGGACATCCCCGGCGTCGGCCCCTCGCGCCGCCGCAACCTGCTCGCCGCCTTCGGCGGGCTGGACGGCGTGCGCGAGGCGACGGTGGAGGACCTGTGCCGCGTCGAGGGCGTCAGCCGCAAGCTTGCGGAGCAGATCCACGCGGCGCTGCGCTGAGCGGCGAGGGACGTTTGATGGGTGCGGGCAGCACCCGCGCCGCTGCCTCGTAGCGGAGTTTCAACGAGCAGGCGCCGCGCCGATCAGCTCAGCGCGTCCTTCACCCAGGCGTTGGCCTGTTTGGCGTCGAAGCTGCTGCCGTACTTCGCCTTCAGCGCGCCCATCACCACGCCCATCTGCTTCGGCCCCCGTTCGGCGAGGCCGGCCACGGTGTCGGCGATGAAGGCCTTGACCTCGGCTTCGCTGGCCATCGGCGGCAGGTAGGCGGTGAGGATGGCGGATTCCTGCTCCAGCACCGCGCGGCGTTCGGCGTCCTTGATCACGCTCAGCGCTTCCTGGTTGTTCTTCAGGAACTTGCGGATGGTTTGCTGCACTTCGTCGTCGGTGCTTTCGCGGTTGCCGGCGTTCTTGCCGACCATCTCGGCTTCGCCGATCAGGGTGCTGAGCAAGGTCGCGCGCACGCCGTCGGCGGCCTTGCGGGCGAGCAGGGAATCCTTCTTCAGTTGGGCCATCAGGCTCATGGGTGACTCCATCGGGTTCGGTGGGGGCGCGGTGGGCGGAAGGTGGGCCCGGCACGCGCTGGCAGGCGGCCGAGTTTACCGCAGGGGCGGCATGGCCCGAACACCGGCACGCCATTCAGGCACCTGCAGGGAGGTGCGTCAGTTGCAGGGGGCGTTCGACCCGCAGCTGAAAGCAGCCGCGGGTGGTCTTCTCGATGCGGATCGGCGCATTGCGTTCGACGAGCCGGCGGCCAAGCAGGATCAGGCGAGCCTCGAGGTTGTCACTGATGTCGGGCAGCCGGATGCGTGGATCCAGGCGCAGTTCGCGGTTGCTGAAGGCGGTGCGGCCGGTGTCGGCATGGTCGCGCAGCAGTGCCCACAGGATGGAGCCTGCGACGCCCTTTATCAGGTAGTCGGTGTCGAGGAAGATGCTGTCGTTCTCGGCAAAATGGCGCACCTGCAGCGGGGGGCCCGAGGCCGAGGGCTGTGCCGGTGGCGCGCGGGAGGCGGCGCGCGGCTCGTCGCGGTGATCGGCCGGGCCATGGTGCAGGAGCTGGATGGCCGCGCCCAGGCCGCCGGCGAGCGAGACCATGACGTCCTCGTCGTCGTAGCCGAAGCGCTGCTCCTGGGCGCTCTCGAGGTAGAGCACGCCCAGCACGCGCGAGCCGGCACGGATCGGCACGGCGAGCTGGCTGTTGGCGCCGGGCAGGCCGGGCAGCGGGATTTCCGTGTCCATCTGGAGGGCCATTCCACTGCGTTCGAGGTTCTCGCGGATGGCCTTGCCGTAGCTGTACTCGGCGGCGAAGTGGCCGATGCGAATGGGGGTGCGCTCGCGCGCGGCCACCCCGATCACGCCGTCACCGAGCGCGATTTCCGAGCCGATCCCCGAGGCCTCGTAGCCACGGCTGGCGATGGTGTACAGGCGGCCGGCTGACGCATCGAGCAGCAGGATCATCGCGTGATGGACGTCGAAGTGGCGCTCGAGGCAGTCCAGCGTGCGGCACAGCAGGGCGTCGAGGTCCATGCACAGGCACAGCTCCTCCACGCTCGCGCGCAGGGCCGCGAGCAGGTTGGCGCGCGGCAGGGCAGGCGCCAGCATCCGGCTGGGCACCTGGTCGATCTCGAGCACGCGATAGACGTCGGCGCCGAGCAGGCGGAAGACGCCCGCCATGCCGGCATGCGAGGCGATTCCGGCGAGCTTGGCCTTCATGATCTCGAACAGCGGTCCTTCCTCCTCGGTGCGCAGGTAGTGCAGCAACAGCCGGTAATGGCCGGCCGTGGTCGGATCGATGAGGGCCACGCGGGCCAGCGGATTGGCCAGGATGTTGCGGCGCGTGGTGTTGAAGAACTGCCACGACAGGGCCACATGCTCGGCGTCCACATACTGGACCTGAGACAGGTAGGCCGCATTGGGCACGCCGTCCGCCGCACAGGTGGCGATCGTGCCGGGGATCGCGCCATCGAGACAGGCGCGGATGGCGTCGAGCTTGAGCTTCATGATCGCAGCACGTGGCCGGCCTCGGGCCCGGGCGTCTGCAGACTGCCGAAGGTGGGCGTGAAGCGCACTGCGACCAGTTCGGTGCCATCGGCATGCAGCACGCCGCGGATCACTGCGCCGGAGTAACCGAGCGCCTCCAGGCCGGTGGCGAAGCGGTCGACGTATTGGGCAGCCAGCTCGGGGTCGCCGGCTTCAATGCCGGTGATGACCGCGTCCGTACCCTTGAACTGCAGGGTGCGGTGCGTGCGTGGCAGGCTGAACACCACCGCGATGCGTGCGTTGCGGCCGATGTCGGCGAGCACCTCGGCGCTTGCCGGTGCGGCGAGCAGCACATTGAGCTGACGCTGGTCGGCCGAGACGCGGCATCCCGTGCCGCGGGCCAGGTGGGGGGTGCGATCGTCGTCGCACGTCGCGACCGTGATCGACACCTCGCTGCGCACGAAGTCGGCGAGGGTGTCATCAATCAGTGGGGCAGCGGAGACGTCCATGGTGTCTTGATCATAGACACCATGGACCAGATCTCAACGCCTTCGGGGGCGGGCGGCCTGCGCTCAGTGTTGATCGGCGGGAAAGACGACGGCCATCCCCTGCGGCTGCGCACCGGGCGGAACGTAGGCCGGCGCGGGCTCGCCGGCCGGGCCGAGGGCACGCACGAAGCGGTAGAAGGCACGCAGGTCCGCTTCGTCCATGTCGCGCAGGGCAAACCAGGGCATGGGCGGGCGATAGCTGATCGTGCGCGCGTTGCGCACCCAGTCGTCCTCGCTCAGCCGAGCGAGCGCCAGGCGCAGGTTGCTGGGGTAGGTCGTGCCCCAGGCGCCACTCCAGCCGAGTCGGTCGCCGGTCAGCCACTGCTGCTCGGGGACCGCGCCGCCCGTCATCGCGTAGTTGGGCGTATGGCAGTCGTTGCAGCCTGCGATGCGGGCGATGTAGCGGCCGCGCTCGATCATCGCCTGTTCGGCGGCCGGCTCGGCGGCGCTGGTCACCGTGGCGGCGGTGGCGAGGAGGAGGGTGGCAAGGATGGGGGTGCGCGCTCGTTTCATGGTCGTTCGTCTCCTGCTGGTGGAAGCCCGCTGCGGGAAGCGTCTCCAGCGCGGGCAACTGCAGTGTGGCGACAAGGCTGAAACCGCGTTCCTAAAAAGCCGCTGCGAAGATCCTAAGTTTTTCCTAAGCGGGCGCGCACGGCAGCGCTAGGCCAGGCTGGTGGCGATGTAGTCGACCAGGCGGCGGGTCGCCTCGCTTTCGGTTTCGGTGCGCGTGTGCAGGCGCAGGTCGAGCTCGCCCATGGACGGGAAGCCGTCCCGCTCCTCGAGCACACGCACGCCCTCGGGAACCGTGGTCGCGGCAAGCAGCGTCACGCCGAGTCCGGCGCGCACCGCGGCGATGATGCCGCTGTAGCTGGAGCTCGTGTAGGTGATGCGCCAGCCCCGCTCGAGCCGGCCCAGGGTCTGGAGCACGCGGTTGCGATAGATGCAGGGTGCCGGGGCCAGCACCAGCGCGAGCGGCTGTTGCTGGTGGCGCGCGTGGTCCGGGCTGGTGATCCACAGCAGGGGTTCGGTCAGTACCTTGGTGCCGCTGCTTGCCGTCGGATCGTCGTGCAGTGCGATGACGAGGTCGAACTCGCCCTTCTCTTGCCGCAGGAGCAGGTTCTTGCTGAGATCGCAGGTCACTTCCAGCATCACGCCCGGGTGGGCCTGGGCGAACTTGCCGAGCACGACGGGCAGCAGCGAGGCGGTGTATTCATGCGGTGCGCCAAGGCGCACGCTGCCTGCGACCTTGGGCCGGCGGATGCTGCTCACCGCCTCGTCGTTGAGCGCGAGTATGCGCCGCGCGTAGCCGAGCAGCGTCGTGCCCTCGTCGGTGAGCTTGACGCGGTGGCTGCCGCGCACGAAGAGCTCGGCTCCCAGCAGTTCTTCCAGCCGTCGCACCTGCAGGCTGACGGCCGACTGCGTACGCCCGACCGCATCGCCGGCGCGGGTGAAGCTGCCCAGGTCCACGGCCTTGACGAAGGTTCGCAGCAGTTCGGTCGGGATGTTGCTCATCGGGATGGGGTATTTAGGGTTTAAATAATTTCATTTCAACTATCAAATCTACAAATGTCAAGGCAGCGCTAACATGCATCCCGTCATGCCTTCCCGGCCTCGCCACAACCCGCCCCACACCAAGGAGACATCATGAGCATTGTCAAATTCACCGAAGATCACGAATGGCTGCGCGTTGACGGCGACATCGTCACCGTCGGCATCACCGACTATGCGCAGAACGCGCTCGGCGACATCGTCTTCGTCCAGCTTCCCGACGTGGATACCCACTTCGATGCCGGCGACGAGGCCGCGGTGATCGAGTCCGTGAAGGCGGCGGGCGAGCTCAAGATGCCGCTCGCCGGCACCGTGGTCGAGGTTAACCCGGTGCTGACCGAGGCGCCTGCGACGGTCAACGAGGATCCGCTGGGCACGGGCTGGTTCATCCGCATCCGCCTCGACGATCCGGCTGCGCTGGATGGCCTGCTCGACCAGGCTGCCTACGACAAGCTGACCACCTGACCGACCTGCCTCCGGATTTCGCCGCCATCATGAACATGAACGACACCCGCCTGTCCGCGACGCTCGCACAGCTCGAGCAGCGCGATGATTTCGTCGGCCGCCACGTCGGCCCGGACCAGGCCGAGACCCAGGCGATGCTCGCCGCCCTCGGCCTCGACTCGCTCGATCAACTGATCGAGAGGGTCATCCCTGCCTCCATCCTGTCGGCCGTGCCGCTGGCCTTGCCCGAAGGCCGCAGCGAGCCCGAGGCGCTGGCAATGCTGCGCGCGATCGCGGACAAGAACAGGGTGCTGCGCTCGTTCATCGGCACGGGCTACCACGACACCTTCACGCCGACGGTGATCCTGCGCAACGTGCTCGAGAACCCGGCCTGGTACACCGCCTACACGCCCTACCAGCCCGAGATCTCGCAGGGCCGCCTGGAGGCGCTGCTGAACTTCCAGACCATGGTCACCGACCTCACCGGCCTGGAGATCGCCAACGCCTCGCTGCTCGACGAGGCCACCGCCGCGGCCGAGGCGATGGCCTTCTGCCAGCGCCTGTCGAAGAGCAAGGCCAAGGCCTTCTTCGTCTCGCGCGACTGCCACCCGCAGACCATCGAGGTGGTGCGCACCCGCGCCGAGCCGCTCGGCTTCGAGGTCATCGTCGGCGACGCCGCGACCGATCTGGCCGCGCACGAGGTCTTCGGCGTGCTGCTGCAGTATCCGGCGAGCACCGGCGAGGTGGTGGATTACGCCGCCATCGTCGCCGCCGCCCACGACAAGAAGGCGCTGGTGGTGGTCGCCGCCGACCTGCTGGCGCTGACCCTGCTCAAGCCCCCGGGCGAGTTCGGCGCCGACGTCGCCATCGGCTCGACCCAGCGCTTCGGCATCCCGATGGGCTTCGGCGGCCCGCACGCCGCCTACTTCGCCACCCGCGACGAGCACAAGCGCGTGATGCCCGGCCGCGTGGTGGGCGTGTCGATCGACAGCCACGGCAAGAAGGCCTACCGCCTGGCGATGCAGACCCGCGAGCAGCACATCCGCCGCGAGAAGGCCACCTCCAACATCTGCACCGCGCAGGCGCTGCTCGCCATCATGGCCAGCATGTACGCCTGCTACCACGGCCCGGCCGGCCTGACCACGATCGCGCGCCGCGTGCATCGCCTGACCGCGACCCTGGCCGCCGGCCTGCGCCGCCTCGGCGCCGACGTGCCGACTCAGGCCTTCTTCGACACGATCACCGTGCGCGTCGACGCGGCCAAGGTGCACGCCGCCGCGCGCGCCGCGGGCATGAACCTGCGCGAGATCGACGCCACCACGGTCGGCATCGCGCTCGACGAGACCACCCGCCGCGCCGACGTCGAGGCGCTGTGGAAGGTGTTTGGCGCGGGCGCCGCGGCGCTCGATTTCGATGCCGTCGAAGCCCAGGTGCAGGAGGGGCTGCCGGCCGCGCAACGGCGCAGCTCCGCCTTCCTGACCCACCCGGTGTTCAGTGCCCACCAGTCCGAGACCAAGATGCTGCGCTACCTGCGCAGCCTGGCCGACAAGGACCTCGCGCTCGATCGCACGATGATCCCGCTCGGCTCGTGCACGATGAAGCTCAACGCCACCACCGAGATGATACCGGTGACCTGGCCCGAGTTCGGCGGCCTGCACCCCTTCGCACCCGCCGACCAGACGCAGGGCTACGCCCAGCTCACCGCCGAGCTCGAGCAGATGCTGTGCGCCTGCACCGGCTACGACGCGGTGTCGCTGCAGCCCAACGCCGGCTCGCAGGGCGAATACGCCGGCCTGCTGGCGATCCGCGCCTACCACGCCAGCCGCGGCGAGGGCCACCGCGACGTGTGCCTGATCCCGAGCTCGGCGCACGGCACCAACCCGGCCACCGCGCAGATGGCCGGCATGCGCGTGGTCGTCGTCGCCTGCGATGCCAACGGCAACGTCGACGTCGCCGACCTCAAGGCCAAGGCCGCGCAGCACGCCGACCAGCTCGCCGCGATCATGATCACCTACCCGTCGACCCACGGCGTGTTCGAGACCGCGGTGCGCGAGATCACCGACATCGTGCACGCCCACGGCGGCCAGGTGTACATCGACGGCGCCAACCTCAACGCCATGGTCGGCCTGTGCGGCCCCGGCCACTTCGGCGGCGACGTCTCGCACCTGAACCTGCACAAGACCTTCTGCATCCCGCACGGCGGCGGCGGCCCGGGCGTCGGCCCGATCGGCGTCAAGGCGCACCTCGCGCCCTTTCTGCCGGGTCACGCGGCGGTCGGTCTCAAGGGCATCGGCGCGGTGGCGGCGGCGCCCTGGGGCAGCGCCAGCATCCTGCCGATCACCTGGACCTACATCACGCTGATGGGCCGCGACGGGCTGCGCCACGCCACGTTGATGGCGATCCTCAACGCCAACTACATCGCCAGGCGCCTCGAAGCGCACTACCCGGTGCTCTATCGCGGCGAGCACGGCATGGTGGCGCATGAGTGCATCCTCGACCTGCGCCCGCTCAAGGACCGCACCGGCATCACGGTCGATGACGTCGCCAAGCGCCTGATCGACTTCGGCTTCCATGCGCCGACGATGTCCTTCCCGGTGCCGGGCACGCTGATGATCGAGCCCACCGAGAGCGAGTCGAAGGCCGAGCTCGACCGCTTCTGCGACGCGATGATCGCGATCCGCGAGGAGATCGCCAAGGTTGCCAGCGGCGAGTACGACGCCAAGGACAACCCGCTGGTCAACGCCCCGCACACCGCCGAGGCCATGGTCGGCGACTGGACCCACCCCTACAGCCGCGCGCAGGCCGTCTATCCGCTCGCCAGCCTGCGCGCGAACAAGTACTGGTCGCCGGTCGGCCGGGTGGACAACGTGTATGGCGACCGCAACCTGGTGTGCGCCTGCCCGCCGCTGTCCGATTACGAAGAAATCTGAGGAGTCCCGCACATGAACGTCTCTTTCATCGTCACCCTGGTCGGCGAGGATCGCCCGGGCCTGGTCAATGCGCTCGCCGAGCGCGCGGCCGCGAACGGTGCCAACTGGCTCGACAGCAGCATGGCCCACCTGGCCGGCAGGTTCGCGGGCATCGTGCGGCTCGACGTGGCCGAAGCGAACGCCGAACGTCTTGAGGCAGCACTCCGCGGGCTGTCGTCGGCCGGTCTCAGCCTGAGCATCGAGCGCGGCAGCGCCGCGGCGGGCGCGGCCGGCGGCGCGCTGATCCGCATGGCGCTCCTCGCCCACGACCGGCCCGGCATCGTGCGCGACATTTCCTCGGTGCTGGCGCAGCACGGGGCGAGCGTCGAGCGCATGGACAGCGCCTGCGAGAGCGCGTCCTTCAGCGGCGAGGCGATGTTCCGCGCCGAGCTCGAGGTCCGCGTGCCGGCCAGCGTGCGGCCCGCCGAGCTGCAGGCAGCGCTCGAGGCGCTCGCCAACGAGCTGATGGTCGACCTCAAGCTGGAGGCCGGCGTCTGAGCTGAACCAACACGCCGGCACGCGCCGGCCTGATGCACCACCGGGGGACGGAAGACGCAGCAAGCGCGCTGTCCCGCCGGTTCCATAACGACAAGGAAGCAGGAGACGCCATGCAGCTCATCAACGATTTCTTCAACTGGCTCAACGGCATCGTGTGGGGCGTGCCCATGATCGTGCTGATCCTGGGCACCGGCCTGTACCTGCAGCTGCGCCTCGGCTTCATGCCGATCCTGAGGATTCCGCAGGGCTTTCGCATGATCTGGGGCAGCCGGGGCGTCGGCACGCGCGCCGAGGGCGAGATCTCGCCTTTCGCCGCGCTGATGACCGCGCTGTCAGCGACGGTGGGCACGGGCAACATCGCCGGCGTGGCCACCGCGATCGCGGTCGGCGGCCCGGGCGCGTTGTTCTGGATGTGGATGACGGCCTTAGTCGGCATGGCGACCAAGTACGCCGAGGTCGTGGTCGCGGTGAAGTACCGCGTGGTCGATGACAAGGGCGAGCACGCCGGCGGCCCGATGTACGCCATCCGCAACGGCCTGGGCAAGCGCTGGGGCTGGCTGGCCGGTGCGTTCGCGATCTTCGGCGGGCTGGCGGGCTTCGGCATCGGCAACATGGTCCAGGCCAACGGCATCGCCAGTGCGATGGAGAACGCCTTTGGTCTCGATCCCTGGATCACCGGCGCGGTGCTGATGCTGCTCACCGGCGCGGTCGTGCTCGGCGGCATCAAGCGCATCGGCGCGGTCGCGGAGAAGCTCGTGCCGGCGATGTGCATCGGCTACATCGTGTGCTGCGGCGTCGTCCTGATCACCTTCGCGGACCAGATCCCGGCCGCCTTCGATCTCATCTTCACCCATGCCTTCACGCCGATCTCGGCGGCCGGCGGCTTCGTCGGCGCGACCGTGATGATGGCGATCCAGCGTGGCGTGGCGCGCGGCATCTTCTCCAACGAGGCTGGCCTCGGTACCGCAGGCATCGCGCAGGCGGCGGGAACTACCAGCAACGCGGTGTATTCCGGCCTGATCGGCATGATGGGCACCTTCATCGACACCATCATCGTGTGCACGATGACCGGCGTGGCGATCATCGTCAGCGGCGTGTGGACTTCGGGCGCATCCGGCGCCGTGCTGACCTCGGCCAGCTTCGAGGCCGCGATGCCGGGTGTGGGCAAGTACCTGCTCGCGATCTCGCTGGCGGTGTTCGCCTTCACCACCATCCTCGGCTGGGCCTACTACGGCGAGAAGTGCTGGGAATACCTGCTCGGCACGGCGAGCGAGAAGCCCTTCCGCGTGCTGTGGATCCTGTGCGTCCCGGTGGGCGCGGTCACCAGCCTGGACTTCGCGTGGCTGGTTGCCGACACGCTGAACGCGCTGATGGCGATCCCCAACCTCATCTCGCTGCTGCTGCTCACGCCGGTCGTCGTCACACTGACCCGCGAGTACTTCGCCAACGGCGGTGCCGACGGCGGCGAAGCCCGGAAATCGGCCGCGCGCCCGAGCCGTTGAGCTTCCCCCGTTGAACGTCCTCCGCTGAACCTCACCTGTCGCACCCAACCAATTCAGGAGTCCCCCATGTTCGACAAGCACATGCAGATCGACGGCTACGACGCCGAACTCTGGACCGCCATCGAGGCCGAGCGCGCACGCCAGGAAGACCACATCGAGCTGATCGCGTCCGAGAACTACGCCAGCCCGCGCGTGATGCAGGCGCAGGGCACGGTACTCACCAACAAGTACGCCGAAGGCTATCCGGGCAAGCGCTACTACGGCGGCTGCGAGCATGTCGACGTGGTCGAGCAGCTTGCGATCGACCGCGCCAGGCAACTCTTTGGCGCCGACTGGGCGAACGTGCAGCCGCACTCGGGCTCGCAGGCCAATGCCGCGGTGTATCTCGCGCTGCTGCAGCCGCACGACACCATCCTGGGCATGAGCCTGGCCCATGGCGGTCACCTGACCCACGGCGCCAGGGTGAACTTCTCCGGCAAGATCTTCAACGCCGTGCAGTACGGCGTCACCGACGACGGCGTGATCGACTACGACGCCCTCGAGGCTCAGGCGCTCGAGTGCACGCCCAAGATGATCGTTGCCGGCTTCTCCGCCTACGCCCGCCACCTCGACTTCGCGCGCTTTCGCGCCATCGCCGACAAGGTCGGCGCGCTGCTGTTCGTCGACATGGCCCACGTCGCCGGCCTGGTGGCCGCCGGGCTGTACCCCAACCCGGTGCCCTTCGCCGACATCGTCACCAGCACCACGCACAAGACCCTGCGCGGCCCGCGTGGCGGCATCATCGTCGGCCGCGCCAACCCCGAGATCGAGAAGAAGATCGCCTCGATGGTGTTCCCCGGCACCCAGGGCGGCCCGCTGATGCACGTCATCGCCGCCAAGGCGGTGGCCTTCAAGGAGGCGCTCGAGCCGGCTTTCAAGGACTACCAGAAGCAGGTGATCGCCAACGCGCGCGCGATGGCGGCGGTGTTTGTCGAGCGCGGCTACCGGGTCGTGTCCGGCGGCACCGACGACCACCTGTTCCTGGTCGACCTGATCGCCAAGGGCATCACCGGCAAGGCCGCCGACGCCGCGCTGGGCTCGGCGCACATCACCGTCAACAAGAACACCGTGCCCAACGACCCGCAGTCGCCCTTCGTCACCAGCGGCATCCGCATCGGCACGCCGGCGGCGACCACGCGCGGCTTCGGCATCGACGAGGTCAGCGCGCTCGCCGGCTGGATCTGCGACATCCTCGATGACATCGACAACGCGGCGGTGGTCGACGCGGTGCGCGCCAAGGTCGCCGCGCTATGCGCACGCTTCCCGGTGTACGGGGGCTGAGCGGTGAGCGCCGCGCGCGCTCGCGCAGGGTCTCGAGCCGTTCGAGTCCCTGCGTGACCCCGGCGCCGACATGAAACTGCTATACAGGGAAGGCGGGCGCGGTGGTCTCGCCGCGAACGTCTCCGAATGCTGAAGGCCCTTCCGCTAATCGACAAGGAACCAAGATGAGCGACATTCAATCCGACGCCCCCTTGCTGCAAACCCCGCTTCACGATCTGCACGTGTCGCTCGGCGCCAAGATGGTGCCGTTCGCCGGCTACGCGATGCCGGTGCAGTACCCGGCGGGCATCCTCAAGGAACACCTCCATACCCGCAGCCAGGCCGGCCTGTTCGACGTCTCGCACATGGGGCAGGTGATGCTGCTTGGCCCCGACGCCGCGGCTGCACTGGAGACCCTGGTGCCGGTCGACATCATCGACCTGCCGCCGGGCATGCAGCGCTACGCCCTGTTCCTCAACGACAAGGGCGGTGTAATGGACGACCTGATGGTCGCCAACTTTGGCGACGGTCGGCTGTTCGTGGTCGTCAACGCCGCCTGCAAGGCACAGGACATCGCGCACATGCAGCAGCACCTGTCCGCGCGCTGCAAGGTCGAGGTGCTGGCCGATCGCGCCCTGCTCGCCCTGCAGGGGCCGGCGGCCGGCGCGGTGCTGGCGCGCCTTGCGCCCGAGACGGCGAAGATGGTGTTCATGAACGTCGCCACCGTGACCCTGCTTGGCGCCGAGTGCTACGTCAGCCGGTCGGGCTACACCGGCGAGGACGGCTTCGAGATCTCGGTGCCGGCCGACAAGGCCGAGGGGCTCGCCAAGGAACTGCTCAGCCACCCCGAAGTCGCGCCGATCGGCCTCGGTGCGCGTGACTCGCTGCGCCTGGAAGCTGGCCTGTGCCTGTACGGCCACGACCTCGATCAGCACACCTCCCCGGTCGAGAGCAGCCTGCTGTGGGCGCTGTCCAAGGTGCGCCGCGCCGATGGTGCCCGTCCCGGTGGCTACCCGGGCGCCGACGTGGTCTTCGAGCACATCGCCAAGGGCGTGGCGCGCAAGCGCGTGGGCCTGCGCCCGAACGCACGCGTGCCGGTGCGCGAGGGCGCGGAGCTGGTGGATGCCGACGGTCGCAAGGTCGGCATGGTCACCAGCGGCGGCTTCGGCCCGACGCTGGAGGCGCCGGTGGCGATGGGCTACGTCGATACCGCGCTGGCCAAGGTCGGCACCCCGCTGTCGGCGATGGTGCGCGGCAAGGCGGTGCCGATCGAAGTGGCCAGCACCCCCTTCGTGCCGCAACGCTACTACCGCGGCTGACGTACGACGGGACGGCCCGGCCCTTGCGGGCCCTGAGCGGCCGTCCCTCGATCAGGGGCGATCGACGCGATGAATCTTCTCCGGGTTCATCTTCGGCGACCACGGCAGGCCACTGTTCTGCCAGCCGTTCTGCAGGCGGAAGCCGGCTTGAGGCCCTTCCTTGATGGCGTCGCCCTGGAAGCCATGGATGACGTAGCGCGCATTCGGGAAGCCGTTCTCGCGCAGGAAGTCGGCGCTCGGCTTTCCTCGCTCGCTGCCCGAGCGGCACAGGGTGATGATCTCGGCGTCTGCGCTCAGGCCGCGCCTGGCCAGTTCCAGCTTCACCTGATTGATGAAGTCGGGATTGCGGTACAGGCGGAACACGCCGCGCTCGGCGTTCCACTGCGTGCGATCGACCAGCATGAACGGCACGTTGGCATGGGCGGCGTCGGTTGAGCCGACGAACATGATCTCGACCGGGTCGCGGACGTCGAGGAACAGCACGTTCTGCTCGGCCTGCTGGATCTTGGCGTAGGTCTCCTTGGCCGAGATGCCGATGTCGGCGGCGTGGGCGGCGAGGCTGGCGAAGCCAATGGCGGCGGCGATCAGGAGTCTTTTCATCTTGCGTGTTCTCCGGTGATGGATCGGGGGGTCAGGCCTGGCGGCGCAGGCTTGCGGCGATCGGCCAGGCCAGCGCCGCGGCCACGGCGCCGAAGGCCGCTGCGTAGAAGAACAGGTTCATCCAGTCCACCCAGTAGCCCATGTTGGCGAAGGACGACTGGGTCATGGCCGGGGTGATGAAGAAAGTGATCGCCGTGGCGATGACGCCGATGACAAAGGCCGGCGCGATCGCCTTCTTCCAGCCGGCGCCCGGGCGGGTGGCGGCGAAGACCATCAGGGCCAGCCACAGCACCGCGGTGCCGATGACGGCGGGCAGGGACTGCAGCCCGAGTTCGAACAGGATGTTCAGGGTCAGCCAGATCTCGTACATGTCGTCTCTCCCCTCAGACCCGGCCCTTGGCCACGGCCATGTAGGCGGGCTTGAGCAGGCGGTATTTCATGACCCAGGCGAAGTAGCTGTCCTGCAGCGGGTCGATCATCGGCAGCGAGGGCGTCAGGTTGTTCTCGTAGTCGAACTCGATCAGCAGCGCCGAGCCCTCGCGCAGCAGCAGCGGGCATGAGGTGTAGCCGTCGAAGACCTGCGAGGGCTCGCGGCCGGCGATCACCTCGATCAGGTGCTGCGCCACGATCGGCGCGCTCTTCTTGACCGTGGCGGCGGTCTTCCCCTTGGCGGTGCCGTTGATGTCGCCGATGCCGAACACGTTGGGGAAGCGGCGGTGGCGCAGGGTCTTGGGGTCGACTTCCAGCCAGCCGCCAGCGGCAAAGCCACCTTCCTTCCACGACAGCGGGCTGTTCTTCACCGAGTCGGGTGCGCGCATCGGCGGCACGACGTGGATGAAGTCGTAGTCGATCTCGGTGCGTTCGCCTTCCGGGCTGCTCACGGTGGCGCGGCGGGCGCCGATGTCCACCGCCACCAGCATGCTGTTGAAGGTGACCGGGATGTCCAGCCCCGCCCAGCGGCGCAGGACCTCCTCGTTGATGCGCGGCACGCTGAAGATGTTGCCCAGCGCGGAGTGGAAGTCGATCGTCGAGGCTTTGCGCGTGCCAGCTTGCTGCAGGCGGTCCGCGAGCATGAAGGTCATCTTCAGTGGCGCGCCAGCGCACTTCAACGGCGTCGCGGGCAGCGTCATCAGGGCGCGCCCGCCTTTCTGGCGGAACGTGTCCATCGCCTGCCAGGTCGCTTCGGCCGCCGCCGGGCTGGGATAGACGCAGCCCAGGCCGTGGGTGCCGATCGCGTCGACGTCCATGCCTTCGATCTGGGCGAAGTCCAGATGCAGGCCGGTGGCCACCACCAGGTAGTCGTACTCGATGCGCATGCCGCTGTCGGTGACGACCGCGTTGGCCTCGGGATCGAACTCCGCCACCATCTCGCGCACCCACTCCACACCGGCGGGCACCAGGTCGACATTGCGGTCGCTGACCTTGCCGACCGGCCAGATGCCGGTCGCCACCAGGGTGTAGCCGGGCTGGTAGTTGTGGATCTCCTTGCGGTCGATGATCGTGATCCTGGCGCCGTCCAGCTCGCGCGACAGGCGGCTCGCAAGGGCGAGGCCACCCAGACCGCTGCCGGCGATGACGATGCGCGCCGAAGTGCTCAGGGAAGCCTGGGCCGGACGGGCGCCCACGGCGAGGCCGCTGCCGGCGACCACCGGCAGCACGGATGCGCCGAACAGAAGGCGACGTCGGGTGGCATCGACGTCGGGCGTTGCGCAGGGGGATTCAGGCGTATCGGACATGTGTCTCTCCTTCCCGGTCGGGGATCTGTGCCATGCGCGCAGCCCCGTTTCTATCGTCGCTTCTTTTCCAATCATATAAGTATTTGATCAAATGGCCATGTTGTGATCAGGGCTATGTGACCGAGGTCACAGAGCGCCGCCCTGCAAGGAAGCGAGGCGGCCGACCGCCAGGCTGCCCGGACCCTGGCGCGCGAACTTCACCATCAGAACCATCTCGACGATCAGCAGCAGGGTGTAGAAGCCGACGAAGCCGGCGAGCGAGCCGTAAAGACTTTCCACCGTCAGCGTGGACACCGACAGGTGGGTGGGCAGCACGCCGTAGATCGTCCACGGTTGGCGGCCGTACTCGGCTACGAACCAGCCCATCTCGCATGCCAGCCACGGGATGGGCAGAAACCACAGGGCCCACTTGAGCAGCCAGCGACGCTCGGCGAAATCGCCCTTGATCGAGGACCACAGCGCCAGTCCGAACAGCGCCAGCATTGCGAAGCCCAGCGCCACCATGACCCAGGGAATGTGGATCAAGACTCGTGCCAGGGCCGCGAAATCGGCTGGATATGAGACGAATCAAGGCGCTGGCGGGCCAGTGGGCGGCTCGGGCGGCGTTTCCCGCCTCTGCGGTGTGCTGCAGGAATGGCAGAAAAGTGCCGAAATAATGCCAAGTTGGCAGTAAAGTGGGGCGCCTCGCTGAGGGAGGTGCTCCGAACCCAGTCCGGTGAAGCGCCGCAACAATGCCGCTGTGACCCGCGCGGATCGTGGGCTTTCGGGGCGCGAGGGCTTTCTGGCCGGCCCTTGGTACAGTCCTCCGCGGAAGTGGGCACAGAGTTTGCTTATATAGGCCCAGAGGCGGGGTCGAGTCGTGCACACCAGCTGGATCGTTCCCCTCTGCGATCACCCCCCCGGTGGTGGCGGCCGACGTTTTCCCCCGGCCCCGCTTCTCTTTTCAGCGCGCAAGCCTGCGCCAAGACATCGACCCCCGGAGACGCAGACCATGTCCGATACTCTCAAGGAGCGCCGCCGACTCCTCATCGCCACCTCCAGTGCTGGAGCGGTTGCCGCCGCCGCGACCGCCGTCCCCTTCGTCGCCAGCCTGACGCCGTCCGAGCGTGCCCGCGCGGCCGGTGCCCCGGTCGAGGCCGAGGTCGGCAAGCTCGCCCCCGGCGAGATGATGACCGTGGAGTGGCGCGGCAAGCCGGTGTGGATCCTGCGCCGCACGCCGGAGATGATTGCCGGCCTCGAAGCGCACGAGGCACGGCTCGCCGACCCCGCGTCGGGCGAGCAGCAGCAGCCCGGCTATGCAGCCAATCGCCACCGTTCGATCAATCCCGAGTACCTGGTGGTGATCGGCATCTGCACCCACCTTGGCTGCTCGCCATCGGAGAAGTTCGCCTCAGGCGCGGCCAGCGGCATCGGCGCGGACTGGCCTGGCGGCTTCCTGTGCCCGTGCCACGGTTCGATCTTCGATCTGGCCGGCCGCGTGTTCCTCAGCCAGCCGGCACCGACCAACCTCGAGATCCCGCCGCACAAGTGGCTGTCCGGCAGCCTGGTGCTGATCGGCGAGGACGACTCGACCACCGCCTGAGCCGGTGGCGGCCCGTCGTAAGCTGCCAACCCCTGGCGCGCGCCGCATTGCGCGAGGCGAAGTCAGCCAGCGCTGCGGCATTCCGCGGCGAGGGCGTTGAAGGCGTCGGCCTGGGTCATGAAGATGCGCCCGGACAGCCACGCTGTCACCTCGGTCCGGTCCAGACGGTCGCGCACCGGACCTTTCAGTTCCGAGAGATGCAGCTGCAGGCCCTTGGCGCGCAGTTCGCGGTCGAGCTGCATCAGGACCTCGAGGCCGGTGAGGTCGATGCCATTGACCCCGCTCATCATCAGCACCACGTGGCGCAGGTTCGGGCGGCGCGCCAGGGCCGACGACAGGGTCTCGGAGATCCAGCGTGAGTTGGTGAACACCAGGCTCTCATCGACACGGATGGATAACACTTCCGGCAGCGTCTCGACCTCGAAGCGATTGACGTTGCGGAACACGTCGGTGCCGGCCAGGCGCCCGACCTCGGTCCAGTGCGGGCGGGCGGTGCGCTGCAGCAGCAGGCCGATGGCAGCGACCACACCGGCGAGCAAGGCCTCCTTCACGCCCACCGTCAGCGTCAGCACCGCCACCATCAGCATCAGCGCGAACTCGGTGCGCGAGTAGCGCCACGCCAGCACGAAGGGCGCGAAATCCACCAGCGACAGCACGGCAATGACGATCGTCGCCGCAAGCACCGCGCGCGGCAGGTCGTGCAGCACGTCGCCCAGCAGCGCGATCGCCACCGCGAGGAAGAGCGCGGTCCATACGCCGGCCATGCGCGTGCGCGCGCCGGCGTCGAAGTTGACGATGCTGCGCGCGAAGCCGCCGGTGACCGGCATGCCGCCGGACACGCTGGCCGCGGCGTTGGCCGCTGCCAGGCCGAAGAGTTCGCGTCGGGGCGACATCTTCTCGCCGCGGCGTGCGCCGAGGGCCTCGGCCACGGCGAGGCTCTCGACATACGCCACCAGTCCCAGCAGCACCGCCGGAGCGAGCAGTTCACGCCACACCGGCAAGGGCGCCGTCCACGGCATCGGGAAGGCCAGGCCCTCGCCGAGGCTGATGCCGCCCGACAGGACGACTCCCTCATTCAGGTGCGGGAAGCCGGCGACCCAGGCGATCGCAGCCGCGACCACGACGATGGGCGCGGTACGCGCCAGCAACTGCGCGGTCCGGGGCCTGAAGCCCAGGGCTTGCAGCACGGGGTTGCCGTGCCGGCGCAGGGCCCACAGCAGCGCGAGCGCCAGCAGGCCGATGAGTGCGGTGGTCGCATGGGGCAAAGGGTGACTGGCGCCGGCGAGCGACTCCCACAGTGCGACTACCGTGCTGCCGCCAGCCTGCACCCCCAGCAGTGCTGGCAACTGGCCGATCGCGATCACCAGCGCAGCACCGGTGATGAAGCCGTGCAGCACCGGGGCGCCGAGCAGCGCCGCCAGCGTCTCGAGGCGGAACAGCGCGGCGACCAGGAACACCGCCGCCATCTCCAGCGCCAGCACCAGCGCCGCCAGGTGCGGCGTGACCTGATGCGCGGCGGCGACGCCGCCGACCGCCTGCGCCGTCATCATCGCCAGCACCGCGACCGGCCCCACGGCGAGGCTGGTGCTGGAGCCGAAGGCGGCGTAGGCGACGATCGGCAGCAGGCTCGCCATCACGCCCACCACCGGCGGCAGGCCGGCGAGCATGGCGTAGGCCAGGCTCTGCGGTACCAGCAGGATGGTGACGATCGCCGCCGCGATCAGGTCGTCGGTCAGTGCGCTGCGTCGGTAGTCGTGCCAGCGCGCGAGCAGGGTGCGGGGGGCGGCGGCCGTCGTCGCGGGCATCGGGTGGCGCGCCTACAGCAGGTCGATCGGGATCTTCAGGTACTGCACGCCGTTATCCTCGGCCGGTGGCAGGTTGCCGGCGCGCACATTGACCTGGATCGCCGGCAGGATGAGCGTCGGCATGGCCAGCGTGCGGTCGCGCGCGGTGCGCATGGCGACGAAGTCGGCCTCGGTCACGCCGTCATGGACGTGGATGTTCTTCGCCCGCTGCTCGGCCACCGTGGTTTCCCACACCGGGGCGCGGTCGTCGGGCGGATAGTCGTGGCACAGGTGCAGGCGCGTGTCGGGCGGTTGCGACAGCACCTTGCGGATCGAGCGGAACAGCGTGGCCGCATCCCCGCCGGGGAAGTCGCAGCGCGCGGTGCCGTAGTCGGGCATGAACAGGGTGTCGCCGACGAAGGCGTCCTGCCCGACGATGTAGGTGAGGCAGGCCGGCGTATGGCCGGGGGTGTGCATCACCTCGACCTCCAGCTCACCAATGCGGAAGTGCTCGCCGTCTTCGAACAGGTGGTCGAACTCGGCGCCGTAGGTGTTCATGTCCTTGGCGTTGAAGATGTCCTTGAACACGCCCTGCACCTGGCGGATATGCGCGCCGATGCCGATCGTGCCGCCGAGCTGCTGCTTGAGGTAGGGCGCGGCCGAAAGGTGGTCGGCGTGGGCGTGGGTCTCGAGCAGCCAGTCGACTTGAAGCCCGGCGTCGCGCACGTGGGTGATGACGGCGTCGGCCGAGGCGCGCGACGTGCGTCCCGACTTGGGGTCGTAGTCGAGCACGCTGTCGATGATCGCGGCGCGTGCTGTCGCCGGGTCGGACACCACGTGGGTGACGGTGTTGGTGGCGGCGTCGAAGAAGGACCGGATGTCTGCCTGGGGCATGGGAAATCTCCTCATGTCGGTTCGTGGCTGAGTGGGCGTCTCACTCGGGCACGCAGATCTGGCCGCGGCTGGCGGCCCGCAGGGTCTTGAAGGCCAGCAGCGCGACGACGGCGCTCAGCACCGCGAGCATCAGCCAGGACAGCCCTGCATAGAAGGCCTGACCGCTGCGCGCACTCATCTCGAAGGTGGCGATCGTCATGGCCCCCAGCGGGAAGGAATAGGCCCACGCCGAGATGAAGAAGGGCAGGCGGAAGAAGCGCAGCGCGTTGCTCGCCAGCCAACGCAGCGCAACGCCGATCTCGACCGGCCCGCCGCCGGTGTGATGGGCCTTGAACCAGGCAATGGTGAGGCCCGCAATGCCCATCACGGTGGAGAGCAGGGCGACCGGGAAATGCGCAAGCCGCCCGCAATGAGCGTCGTGCGCAGCGGCGGGCGTGGTGGAGGAGGCGGGGGCGTTCATCGGTCTTCCTCGCAGTGATACAGCCCCACGCGCAGGCTCCCGCGATCGTGCTGGATTCCAGTCAGGCTGACTTCAAGCGCGGACGCTTGCGCCAGCACCGTGGTGGCGGTTGTGGCAGAGAGGAGGAATGCGAGCAGATGGGAGCTCATGGCGTGGGGCATCCGTTGATGATCAAGTGCGGTAGATCATCAGAATCCGATGACCTTGCGGTTCGGCTCCAGCAGAGCGGCGCCCATGTCGGCCGGCTTGGCCGGCTTGATGCCGTCCTTCAGGTCTTCGGCTTGCTTACCGCTGTTGGGCAGGTAGAGCGCGCACACCGAGGCGGTGGCGCCCTTCTTTAGCGCGCCGTCGAGCAGTTGCGCCGGTGTCACGTTGTTGGGCTTGAGCGCTTGGCCGCCGGCCCCCTTGAGGGCGAGGTCGCCGGCGTGATCGCAAAGCAGGATGTCGACCTGCGCGCCCTGTTCCTGCATCTGGTTGGCCAGCACCATGGCCATGCCCTGGGTCATCGGGCTCTGGGCGTTGAGGACAACGGTGACGGCGGGCTTGTCGGCGAGCGCGGCGGTGGAACCGAGGGCGATGGCGAGGGCAACGAGGGTTTTGTTCATGGTGGGATTCCTGTGGTGAGTCGGAAGGCGCCCGCAGGCCGGCGGCTACGAGTGGGTTTGCGGACGGGGTCCGGGCCGATCGGGATCAGCGGGCGAGTCATGCTGCAGGGCAGGGTGCTTACAGCGACCTGGTGGAGAAGTACCAGTCGACCGTGTTGTAGCCCTCGGTGGCGCGCTTGTCGGCCGCCTCGGCGGTCTTGGGCGGGGAGACGATCACGTCCTTGCCCGGGCACCAGTTTTCGGGCGTGGCCACACCGTGCGTGTCCGAGGTCTGCAGCGCCTGCAGCAGGCGGACGAACTCGTCGATGCTGCGGCCGTTGCTCATCGGGTAATACACCATGGCGCGCAGAACGCCGTTGGGGTCGATGAAGAAGGTCGCGCGCACGGCCTGGGTGTCGGCGGCGCCCGGATGGACCATGCCGTAGGCGCGGGCGACGTCCATCTTGATGTCCTCGATGATCGGGAACGGGATGTCGACGCCGAATTTCTCCTTGATGTTGCGCGTCCAGGCCAGGTGTGAGAACAGGCTGTCGATCGACAGGCCGAGCAGTTCGCAATTCATCTCGGCGAACTTGGGCGCGGCATTGGCGAAACCGATGAACTCGGTGGTGCACACCGGGGTGAAGTCGGCAGGGTGCGAGAACAGGATCAGCCACTTGCCGCGATAGTCCTCGAGCGAACGCTCACCGTGGGTGGTGCGGACACTGAAGGCAGGGGCCGGTTCGTTCAGGCGGGGGAAGCTGAATTGCGGTGCGTTTTCCATGATCGTGCTCCGTAGTGGTCTGGCTGAGGTATGGCAACGAAAGAATAAGTGAACTCTAATATTTGAGGGAAATTTGATTCCGAGATCTTCGGCATAGCAATTTCCAATGACGGTTCGATCCTGGAGTCATTGCTGTCAATCGATAACAGCAATTGACGTGCCACGAAGCACCGCCCAGTGCCTTTGCCGGCAGCCAGTGCATTACGGGGCCATCGCCCCGCGTCGGTGGTGTGGGCAGGTCTGCCAAGCTGTGACATGAATGGCGGCAGTGGCCGGGAATGGCAGTCATGGCCGTGGGTTCGGGCGCGCCCGGCGTGAAGTCCTGCGCGATCGCCGCCGCTGCCGCGGACCTGGCATGCGACTTGATAGGGAAGGGCTGACGGGCGTGGGCGGCTTCCTGCGCGAGCGCCCTTCAGTCCTTCCCGGAATCCGCGACATGCATCCAGACGACTTCCCGCAGGGCCCCGCCGCTGGGCTCGTTTTCATCCCCGTCGAAGGCCGGAGGAGCTCACTGATCGGCTATCTGCTAATGGCGACCGGATGTGGTGATGCACTCGTCATCGATCCGCCGCGCGGGGCGCGCCGAGCTCGACCAGATCGGTACGCAGTTTTCCCGGCTCGGCGTGCCTTACTCGAGGATCATCAGCAGCCCCTTCTGCCGTGCGCGGGAGAGTGCACGTCGGGTGTTCGGAGAGCCCGTCGAGGTCGACGCGCTGCTGATGTACACCGCGACGATGTCGGCGGCGGACAAGGCGCCGGCGGTTGCCCGCACGCGCGAGTGGCTGTCGACGCCCCTTGCGGCGGTGGGCGATAACCGGGGCGTGGTGGCGCACGGTCCGAACATTGCCGAGATCATGGATTACCTGCCGCGCGAGGCGACCCTGGTGATCTTCAGGCCGCAGGGTGCCGCCAATGAGGACGGTTTCGAGTACGTGGCGAGCATCGAACCGGAGCACTGGGCCGAGCTGTTGCAGGCACTGGGGCTGGAGCGGTGAGCATGGGACACCACGGCGGCGTGCGAGTTGGCGGGTCGTCTGTGGTCACGGCTTGGCATCGGAGGCGGCGGTCATGAAGGCCGGACGCAGCCTGCAGCTTCTGCTGCTGTTGCCGGTCAGCGTCGTGCTACTGGTGGCGCTGCTGGTGAACTACGGCGCGCTGTCCAGCGTGCGCGAGCAGTTCGACCTGTCCACCGGGGCGCAGGACAGCGATCTGGTCGTGATCGAGGAGGCGGCGCGATTCTCGCGTGACATGGGCCTCATCCAGCGCCAGATGGCGATTGCCTTCGATGGGGCAAGAACGGAGATGCTCGATGAGCTGCAGCTCTATCGCATGCACACGCGTATCGTCGAGGAGCTCGACGCCCTGGGCGAGCGGGTTCGCCATCTGGCCGAGTCAGGGCTGGTCATCGACGCCAATCATGACAGTGCGCGCCGGCTGATGGCGTCGATTGGCGAGTACAGGGGCTTCATCGCCATGACGACCGACGTGCTTGCCGTCAACCCCGCGGTCGCGGCCGATTTTCTCGAACAGGCACAGGCCCAGCACCGGGAGTTCTCGATCTTCTCGAGCCAGATCGTATCCCTGCTCGCCGAGCGCGCGCGCGATCGGAATGCGGCGCAGACCGCTCGCTTCGAGGGCGCCTTCCGTGGCGCGCTGCTGAGCGGGCTGATCCTGATGATCGGCCTGTTCGTGGTCGCGAGCCTGCTCGGTCGTCGCACGGGTGCGCGCATGGTCGATATCGCCGATGCATTGAGCACGCTCGCGCGCAGTGCCGAGGCGAGGATCCCGCTGCCGCGCATCGAGGCGATGTACGCGGGTGGGCAGGGCGAGTTCGCGCGCATCGCCGGTACGCTGCTCAGTTTTCGCAATGCCATCGAGCGCCAGCGTAGCGCCGAGGAGCAGGCCTTTCAGCTCGCCTTCTACGATCCGCTGACCCGCTTGCCCAACCGGCGGCTGCTGCGCGAGCGCATGCGCAGCGTGCTGCTCGCCTGCGAGCAGCTATCGGGCCACGCAGGTATCGTCGTCCTCGACCTGGACGGCTTCAAGCGCATCAACGACGCCTATGGCCACGGTGTTGGCGACAAGCTGCTCGTTGAAGTGGCCGCCCGCCTGGCGCAGGTCGTCGGCGAGGGCAATACCCTCGCGCACCTGGGGGGCGACGAGTTTGCCATCCTGCTCGGACCGCTCAGCATGGATGCGGGCACCGCGGTGGGCGAGGTCGAGTCCTGCGCCGAACGGGTCTCTGCCGCACTCGAGCAGGCGTTCGAGATCGATGGCGTGCCCTTGTACGTGACGGCCAGCATTGGCGGCAGCCTGTTCGGCGCCGTCCTCGCCAACCTGGATGATCCGCTCAAGCATGCAGAGAACGCGATGTACCAGGCCAAGAGCGAAGGCCGCGGCAACCTGCGCTTCTTCGATCCGGTCATCCAGGCACAGCTCGAGGAGCGGGTCACGCTCGAGTCCGAGCTCAGCTCGGCGATCGAGCGTGACCAGCTCGAGCTCTTCTACCAGGTGCAGGTCGGCGAGCATGACCGGCTGCAGGGGGTCGAGGCCTTGCTGCGGTGGCGGCATCCGCTGCGGGGACTGGTGCCGCCCGCTGCCTTCATCGGCCTTGCCGAGGAGTCGGGCCTGATCCTGCCGATCGGCCATTGGGTGCTCGAGACGGCCTGCGCGCAGCTCCTTGCCTGGGCCAGGGATGCGCGAACCGCGCAATTGAGCATCGCGGTCAATGTCAGCGCCCGGCAGTTCCGCCAGGACGATTTCGTGCAGCAGGTCCGTGCGGTGCTCGAGCGCACTGGGGCGCCGCCCCGCAGGCTGAAGCTCGAGCTGACCGAGAGCACCGTGCTCGAGGACATCGAGGCGACGATCGTCAAGATGAAAGCCCTGCGCGCGCTCGGGGTGCGCTTCTCGATGGACGATTTCGGCACCGGCTACTCCTCGCTGCAGTACCTCAAGCGCCTGCCGCTCGATCAGCTGAAGATCGATCAGGCCTTCGTGCGCGACATCATCGATGACCCGGACGATGCCGTCATCGTGCAGGCAATCATCGCGATGAGCCACGCGCTCGGGCTCGAGGTCATCGCCGAAGGCGTGGAGACGCGCGACCAGCAGCAACTGCTCGGGCAGCAAGGCTGCAGGTTCTTCCAGGGCTACCTGTTCGGCAAGCCTGTTCCGCTCGACGAACTGGCGCTGCGGCTGCGTTGAGGCGTGGGGTGACGCCGCTGTCCGGCGCCCCACACGACGGTGTTCAATCCCAGGCCAGCGCGCCGCCCGTCTGATACTCCGTGACCCGCGTCTCGAAGAAGTTCTTCTCCTTGCGCAGGTTGGCCTGCTCGTCCAGCCAGGGCAGCAGGTTCTGCGCGCCGGGGAAGGGCTCGGCCAGGCCGAGCTGGCGGGCGCGGCGGTTGGCGATGTAGTGGAACTGGCCCATGTGCTGCGCGGCCGAGTAGCCGAGGATGGGCTCGCGCAGCAGATAGCCGGCGTAGGCGGCTTCGGCGGCCTCGGCTTCTTCCCACAGGCGGGCGAGCGCCGCGGGATCGAGCTGCAGGTTTTCCTCGGCGATGAGTGTGCGCACGGTGCGGATGCCGAAGGCGCAGTGCAGCACCTCGTCGCGCATGATGTACTGCAACTGCTCGGCCGTGCCCTTCATCAGCCCGCGCCGCTGCAGCGCGAAGATGGGGGTGAAGCCGTTGTAGAACCAGCAGCCCTCGAAGATGGCGGCGAAGAAGAGGTAGGAGAGCGCGAATTCGTGCAGCTTGTCGCGGTCGGTGAGGTCGAAGTCGGCCCGCATCACGCGCTCGAGCCGGCGGTTGGCGAGCGCGATCTTGCCGTGGATCTCGGGCACGACGCGGTAGCGGTTGTAGATCTCCTGCTGGTCCAGACCCAGGCTTTCGATGCAGTGCTGATAGGTCCAGGTATGCAGGGCTTCCTCATACACCTGGCGGGCCTGGTAGATCTGCAGTTCGGGCGCGCTCATCTTTTCCATGACCGCGAGGCCGATGTTGCGCATGGCGAGGATGTCCGAGGTGGTCAGATAGGACAGCACGTTCTCGAACACATGGCGCTCGGCCGGGGTCAGGCGATGGTGGTAGTCGTGCACGTCCTGCGCCATGGAGATTTCCAGCGGCGTCCAGTGGTTCTTGTTGGCGTTGAGGAAGAACTCCCACGCCCAGGGGTACTTGAAGGGCGCGAGCTGGTTGATGTCACCCTTGCCATTGACGATGCGCTTGTCGGCAGCACGCACCGGCGCCAGTGCGCCCGGCCGGGCGTCGGCGGCGGACAGGGCGGGGCTGCGTGCGGCGCGGGCGTCCACACCGGAGGGGGCCGTGGTGGCGGTGGGCTCTGGTGTCGTGGCGGGCTTGGGGGCGCTGAGGACCGGGGCATCCCAGTCGTCGAAGAAGGCGGTCATTGGCAGGCCTCGCAGTCGGGGTCGAGGATGGAGCAGGCTTTGGGCGCCGGGTCGGCGCTGGCGGTGGCCGGCGTGGTGGTGCCGGTCTTCTCCATGGCGGTGGCGCCCAGGGTGCGCAGGTAGTAGGTGGTCTTGAGCCCGCGCAGCCAGGCCAGGCGGTAGAGCTCGTCGAGCTTGCGGCCCGACGCGGCGGCGACGTAGAGATTCAGCGACTGCGCCTGGTCGATCCACTTCTGCCGGCGCGAGGCGGCTTCCACCAGCCAGTGCGGCTCGATCTCGAAGGCGGTGGCGTAACGCGCCTTGAGTTCGGCGGGAATGCGCTCGATCGGGGCGAGCGAGCCGTCGAAGTACTTGAGGTCGGCCACCATCACTTCGTCCCACAGGCCGAGTGCCTTCAGCTCGCGCACCAGATGCGCGTTGACCACGGTGAACTCGCCCGACAGGTTGGACTTGACGTACAGGTTCTGGTAGTCCGGCTCGATCGAGGCGGACACGCCGACGATGTTGGAGATGGTCGCGGTCGGCGCGATGGCGACGCAGTTCGAGTTGCGCATGCCATGGCGGGCGATGCGTTCGCGTAGCGGGCCCCAGTCGAGCGCGGAGGAGCGGTCCACTTCGAGCAGGGCGCCGCCGCCCCCGTTGACACCCGTGTTGCTGAGTCGACCACGGCCCTCGGCCAGCAGCGCGAGGCTGTCCTGCGGCAGGATGCCCCGGTCCCACAGGCTGCCGCGGAAGCTGGAATACGGCCCGCGTGCCTCGGCCAGCTCGGTCGAGGCCCAGTAGGCGGCGTGGCAGACGGCTTCCATGGAACGATCGGCAAACTCGACCGCGGCATCCGATGCGTAGGCCAGGCCCATCATGTGCAAGGCGTCGGCGAAGCCCATGACGCCCAGGCCCACCGGGCGGTGGCGCAGGTTGGCGGCGCGTGCCTTGGGGGTGGCGTAGTAGTTGAGGTCGATGACGTTGTCGAGCAGGCGCATCGCGACGCGCACGGTGTGCTGCAGCTTGCCGTGGTCGAGCGTCCAGCGGCCGTCGCCGTCGCGCACCAGATGGGCGGGCAGGTTCACCGAGCCGAGGTTGCACACCGCGGTCTCGTCGGCCGAGGTGTTGAGCGTGATCTCGGTGCACAGGTTCGAGCCATGCACCACGCCCACGTGCTGCTGCGGCGAGCGCAGGTTGCAGGCGTCCTTGAAGGTGATCCACGGATGGCCGGTCTCGAACAGCATGGTCAGCATCTTGCGCCACAGCTGGATGGCCGGCAGGCGCTTGAAGAGGCGGATCTCGCCGCGCTCGGCCTTGTCCTCGTAGGCGCGGTAGGCCGCCTCGAAGTCCTGGCCGTAGCGCTCGTGCAGGTCGGGCACGTCGGCCGGCGAGAACAGCGTCCATTCGGCGTTCTCCAGCACGCGCTTGATGAACAGGTCGGGGATCCAGTTCGCGGTGTTCATGTCGTGGGTGCGGCGGCGCTCGTCGCCGGTGTTCTTGCGCAGCTCGAGGAACTCCTCGATGTCGAGGTGCCAGGTCTCGAGGTAGGCGCACACCGCGCCCTTGCGCTTGCCGCCCTGGTTCACCGCCACCGCGGTGTCGTTGACCACCTTGAGGAAGGGGATCACGCCCTGGCTCTGGCCGTTGGTGCCCTTGATGCGGCTGCCGAGCGCACGCACCGGCGTCCAGTCGTTGCCCAGACCGCCGGCGAACTTCTGCAGCAGGGCGTTTTCCTTGATCGACTGGTAGATGTCCTCGAGGCTGTCGGCCACCGTCGTCAGGTAGCAGGATGACAGCTGCGCATGGCGGGTGCCGCTGTTGAACAGCGTCGGCGTGCTGCTCATGAAGTCGAAGCACGACAGCAGCTCGTAGAACGCGATGGCCTGCGCCTCGCGGTCGATCTCGTTGATCGCGAGGCCCATCGCCACCCGCATGAAGAAGGTCTGCGGCAGCTCGATGCGGCGGCCGTCGATATGCAGGAAGTAGCGGTCGTAAAGGGTCTGCAGGCCGAGGTAGTCGAACTGCAGGTCGCGCTCGGGCCGGATCGCCGCAGCCAGGCGGGCGAGGTCGAAGTCGGCCAGGCGCGGATCGAGCAGCTCCGCCTCGATGCCCTGGCGGATGAAGGCGGGCAGGCAGGCGGCATAGCCGTGCTCGGGGTCGGCCATGTCGGCCTGCGCGGTTTCGCGCCCGATGACCTCGACGCGGATCGCCGACAGCAGCAGGCGGGCGGCGACGCGGCCGTAGTCCGGCTCGCGCTCGATCAGCGTGCGCGCGGCCAGCACCAGGGCCTGGCGCACGGCGGCGACCGGCACGCCGTCGTAGAGGTTGTGCAGGGCGTGTTCGAGCACGGTGTCGGCGGACACCCCGTCCAGTCCCGCGCAGGCCTCGCGGCACACGGTGAGCAGGGCGGCGCGGTCGAGCGGGCGGCGCGCTTCGCCATCGACGACGTGCAGCACGGGGCCGGCGCCGCCCGCCTGCGCGTCGGCGTCCTTCTGCGCCGCGCGTTCGGCAGCGCGGCGTTCGCGGTAGAGCACGTAGGCGCGCGCGACGTCGTGCTCGCCCGAGCGCATCAGCGCCAGCTCGACCTGGTCCTGGATGTCCTCGATGTGCAGCATGCCGCCGTCGGGCAGGCGACGGGTGAGGGCGCCGACCACGGTATCGGTGAGTCGGGCCACGATGTCGCGCACGCGCGAGGACGCTGCGCCCTGGCGGCCCTCGACGGCGAGAAAGGCCTTGGTCATGGCGACGGCGATCTTGTTCGGATCGAAGGCAACGACGGCGCCATTGCGGCGGATGATCTGGAAGGCGGCGAGTTGCATGGCGCTATCACGTGCTTCGGCGGGAAGTCGGTCCACGGGTGGTCCTCGTCTGGGTGAGTGCGGATGAAACGGGTTACTGAGGGAAGGCGAGCTTCAGGCGGCCGCGAGGCTGATTGCGCTGGGGGCCGGGCAAGAGTGGGCGTCGTCGCCGGCGTGGGACTCGGCCCGCAGATCCAGCGTCAGGGGGGCGGTGTGGCTGCCGCCAGGCCGACGGAAGCCGCCGGCGGCAGCCATGTGGAGTACCGCCGGGCTGACGCTGTGACACACGATCCGGCCTGCGCCGTGCAGGCGGGCCAGTGCAATGACGTGGTTGAACATTGCTCGGCCCAGTCCGCGCTGGCGATGAGTTGCGGTGACGCTGAGCCCGAAGTCGACCTCCCCATCGCGCACCGCGACATGGGCGAGGGCGACGATGTCGCCTTGTGCGGTGCCCAGACCATGCACATGGTCGCGTGCGAAATCGAGCGTGGCGACGTAGGCGGCGATGCCTTCGTCGCGGATGCCGTGGCTGAAGCGCAGCAGGCGGTCATCGGCATCCAGCGCAAGAAGGTGTTCGAGGATGCGGGGGGCGTCGGCGGGGCCGAAGCGGAACATCGGCCTCAGAACGGCGCCCGTGGAATCGGTCGGCGGTGTCAGCGTTGCAGCGGGGCGGTCGACGGTGGACATGGCGGAGATCCGGTGCGGGCAGGGCGGATCTCCGACGCACGGGCGTGATGCGTCACGCGCATGGCAATGCCATGCGGTGCTGCCGTGCCATCAGGAAAACGAGCAAGTGAAATGGTGTGAGCCATGCCTCTTGTCAGGGACACCCCGCCCCAAACTGTTGAAGGTGATGTGCATGGCAGGTCTCCTGGCTCACGGGTCATCGCCTTGCGCCAGCCTTCCCGGAAAGATTCCAGTGGCAGAGAGGGCGCAGGACTCGCCGATTACAGTTGCGGGGGCAGCTCCGGGTTGGGCGCGCAGGGCGCCGCACCGGATTCCCTTTTCATGCCTGCCGATGACGGCAGACAACCATGAACGGGGCGCAGGGTAGCGCTGGCGCGCAGGGAATGTCAAACAGCTCGGCCACCGCGGCGGTGGATGTCGGCACCCCGCCATTGACCCGCACTCTGCCAGCGCGGCAGACTCCTGCCATCCGCACCGCCGCAAGTGACACATCATGCCGATCGATCCGCGTTCCAGTCCGCGTCCCCTCCCCGAGCTGGTGTCCTTTCTCGAGACCCTCGCCGAGCCACACATCCTGTGTGACCGCGACTACCGCATCATCGCGGCCAACGCGGCCTACCGGCGCGCCTTCTCGGAAGGGCGCAGCGTCGTCGGCAGGTCCTGCTACGACGTCAGCCACCACTACAGCGTGCCCTGTGATCACGCCGGCGAGTCCTGCCCGCTGGCGCGCAGCCTGAAGTCGGGCCAGCGCGAGCGCGTGCTGCATCTGCATCACACGCCGCGCGGGGAGGAGTACGTCAACATCGAGCTGTCGCCGGTGCGGGATTCGAGCGGTGAGATCGCCTGGTTCATCGAGAAGATGGAGCCCATGCATGTCGCGCGCGGGGTGTCCGACCACCGCGGCCTCATCGGCCGCTCGCCCGCCTTCCAGCGCATGCTCGAGTTGATCGCGCGCGTGGCCCCGTCGGATGCCAGCGTGTTGCTACAGGGCGAATCGGGGACGGGCAAGGAGCTGCTGGCGAGCGCGGTACACGAGGCCAGCCGGCGCGCCGAAGGCCCCTTCGTGGTGGTCGATTGCTCGGGCCTGCCCGAGACCCTGTTCGAGAGCGAGGTGTTCGGCCATGAGCGCGGGGCCTTCACCGGCGCCACGGCGCGCAAGCCAGGACTGGTCGAGGCCGCCAGCGGCGGCACGCTGTTCCTCGACGAGGTGGGCGACATTCCGCTCAGCATGCAGGTGAAGCTGTTGCGGCTGCTCGAGACCGGCACCTATCGTCGCGTCGGTTCCACCGAGTTGCGCCGGGCCGACATACGCCTCGTGTCGGCCACGCATCGGCCACTCAAGCGGATGATCGCCGAGGGCAGCTTCCGGCAGGATTTGTACTTTCGCATCAACACCTTTCCGATCGCGGTGCCGGCCCTGCGCGAGCGCGAGGGCGACCTGGCGCTGCTGGTCGACTCCCTGCTCGAGCGCGTCGCGCCGAAACGTCGGCTGCGCCTGTCAGCCGCGGCCTTGCGGGTGCTGCAGGCCTATCCCTTCCCGGGCAACGTGCGCGAACTGCGCAATGTGCTCGAACGCGCCAGCCTGATGTGTGACGGCGAAACGATCGGTGTCGAGCACTTGCCCGAGGAGGTGCTGGTTCCCGAGGACCCGCATGCGCCCGCACAGGGAGACACGAGCGCAGCACCCGCCAGCAGCGCGACGCGGGCAGACCTGGACCTGGCGGAGGTGCAGCGACAGGCGCTGCTGCGCGCGGTGCGAAATCATCGCGGCAGCCGAAGCGAGCTTGCCCGGCGGCTGGGTCTCAGCGAACGGACCTTGTACCGGCGCCTGAAGGAACTGGACCTTACGGGGGGTGAGCCCTGAAGTGGGCGACTTCCGTGCAAGGACCCCGCCTGCCATGGGCGGGACTGCCATAGAGGGTGGGGCAAGCACACGCACGCGCGCCTGGCGCAGGTGCCGGCTCGAGGACTCAGCGACGGAAGTCTCGGTGGCAGGCCTTGCAGCTGTCCTGAACCGCTTCGTACGCGCGGCGCACCTCGGCCGCGTTGCGCCCTTCGGCCGCCTCGAACAGGCCGTCGGTGGTGGCGATGAAGTGCTCCCGCCGCTGTTCGAACTCTGCCGTCTTCTGCCACACCGCCGGCCTGGCCTTGGTCGGCGGGTAGTTGGTGTCGGCGCCGAAGTGCGCCCAGGGCTTGTCGCGCAAGGCCTTCAGCTCCAGCGCCATGCGCGCGAAGGTGTCGGCATCGTAGCGATCGGTGCGCAGCATCGTGCCCATCGGTTCGAAGGTGCGCAGCATGGCCTTGAAGGCCTCCTGGCGCTGCGTCACCGGCTTGTCGGGGTGGGTGTCCTCGACCTGCTGGGAGCAGGCGGCGAGGGCGAGCGTCGACAGGACGAGGAGGGCGAGGCGGGCAGGGGTGGTCATGGTGGGCATCAGCAATATCCGCAGAAGTAGGGGGCGCCGGCGTTGAGCGAACGGATTCTAAGGGATGCTGCTGTGCAAGAAAGTTCCCGGCGTTGCGCTCGCAGCCCTGGCTTGGGATCGATCCATCCCGCTGCGGCTGCGCATCGGCCTTGTTCAACGAGGGGGCGCACGCTAGGGTTCAGCCATGAGCCCATCCCGTTCTGACGCGCCCAGCGCCTTCGCCCCGACCACCGGCCTGCCGGGCCTCGATACCGTGCTCAGCGGCGTCGCCCGCGGCGACAACATCGTCTGGCAGGTTCAGTCGCTCGATGACTACCAGGCCCTCGTGACCCCCTACGCCGAGGCGGCGCGGGCACAACGGCGGCGGCTGATCTATTTCCGCTTCGCCTCCCACCGCGCCTTGCTCCAAGCCGACGGCGGTGCCGAGATCCACCACCCGCAGCCGCAGGCGGGCTTCGATGCTTTCGTCGACCAGGTGCATTCGGTGATCGAGGCGGCCGGTCCCGAGACCATGTACATCTTCGACTGCCTGTCGGAACTGGCCGATGCCTGGCAGTCGGACCGGATGATGGGCAACTTCTTCCGCCTGACCTGCCCGCGCCTGTTCGACCTTGATACCGTCACCTACTTTGCCGTGCTGCGCAACCGCCATGCCCGCGCCGGCATGGGCATGATCACCGACACCACGCAGTACCTGCTCGATGTCTTTCGCTGCCGCGATCGGCTCTACATCCGCCCGATCAAGGTGCAGCACCGTTCGGCGGCGGTGATGAACCTGATCCATGCGTGGGAGCCGGGTGACCATTTCCGCGCGGTGGCCGACAGCGGCACGGTGGCCGAGATCCTCGCCGGGTCAGGATGGCCGGGGCTGGAGGACGAACAGATCCGCAGCCACTGGCAGCATCTGTTCGATGCCGCGCGCACGGTCGCCGCCCTGCGCCACGCCGACGCACCGGATACCGGGGCGGAGGCGCAAGCCTTCGCGCGCCTTGCGCGCATGCTGTTTCCCGACGAGACCGGCCTGCAGAGGCTGATCGAGCGCTACCTCACGCTCGACGACCTGCTCGCGGTGCGTGCGCGCATGATCGGCATCGGCACCATCGGCGGCAAGGCGGCCGGCATGCTGGTGGCCCGCGCCGTGCTGCGCCGCGACGCGCCCGAGCTGCAGGGGCGGATGGAGGCCCACGACTCCTTCTACGTCGGCACCGAGGTGTTCGACACCTTCTTCGTGCAGAACGGCCTGTGGTGGGTGCGCCGTCGCCAGCGTGAGGCGGCTGGCTTCCTGCAGGGGCTGGCGGGCGAGGAGGGCGCCCGCGCCCGCATCCGGCGGGGCTTCTTTCCCGACAGCACGGTACGCCAGTTCGAGGCCATGCTGGATTACTTCGGCGAATGGCCCTTCATCGTGCGCTCGAGTTCGCGCCTCGAGGACCGCTACGGCAATGCCTTTGCCGGCCAGTACGACAGCGTGTTCTGCGTCAATCAGGGGCCGCGCGAGAAGCGGCTTGCCGATCTGCTGGACGCGGTGCGGGAGGTCTACGCCAGCACGCTGTCCGAGCAGGCGCTTCGCTACCGCCGCCGCCGCGGGCTGCTCGACGAGCACGAGCAGATGGCGCTGCTGATCATGCGCGTGTCGGGCACCGCCGGCGGGCGTTACTTCCATCCGCATGCCGCGGGCGTCGGCCTGTCGGTGAACCCCTATCCATGGAACCCGCGCATCGACATGAAGGCCGGCGTCGTGCGCCTGGTGGCCGGCCTCGGCACCCGCGCAGTGGATCGCAGCGATGACGATTACACGCGGCTGGTGGCGCTCAATGAACCGGATCTGCGCCCCGAGACCAACTTCGGCGCCATCGCCCGCCATGCCCAGCGGCGCATGGATACGCTCGATCTGGAGCGCAACGCGGTGATCAGCGGGCCCTTTGCCGAGCTGGTGCACGGCCAGCCGGATTTTCCCTTCGAGCTCTTCACCAGCCGTGAGGATCACGACCGCCCGGCCTTTCTCACCTTCGATGGTCTGATCGCGCGCACGCGCTTCGTCGATGACCTGCGCACCCTGCTCGCGGCGCTGCATGCGGCCTATGCCCATCCGGTGGAGATCGAGTTCGCGCTCAACTTCACGGCCGATGGCGGCTACCGCATCAACCTGCTGCAATGCCGGCCGATGCAGGTGCGCAGCGTGGAAGGCGTGCCCGATGCCGAGCCGCCGCCCGATGCACCGAAACTGCTCGCGGCCCGCGGCGCGGTGATCGGGCCGAGCCGGGTGATCCATCCGGATCGCGTCATCCATGTGCGGCCAGCGGCCTTCGGCGTCCTGAATCAGGCCCAGCGCCTGGCCGTGACGCGGGTGATCGGCCGCCTGAATGCGCGCTGCGACGGACGCTGCGTGCTGATGCTGGGGCCCGGGCGGTGGGGCTCGAAGGACCCCTTCCTCGGCCTGCCGGTGATGTTCTCCGAGATCAATCACGTCGCGGCGCTGTGCGAGATCGTCGCCATGCACGACAACCTGGTGCCCGACGTCTCCCTGGGCACGCACTTCCTGAACGAACTGATCGAGGCCGACCTGCTGTACTTCGCGCTGTTTCCGAAGCTGCCCGGCAACGAGCTGGACGAAGCCGCGATCCTGGCCTGGCCGAACCAGCTGGCGCTGCTGTCGCCCGCCGACGCCGAATGGGAGGCGGTGGTGCACGTGGCGGATCTGGCTGCGGGCGAACTGACGCTGTACGCCGACGCACTCGGACAGCGCCTGGCCGTCACCCGAGCGCCTGCGGCGGGCGAGGCGGCGCGCGCCTGAGCTGGGGTCAGGATGGGGCAAGGCGAGGGGGGCAAGACGAGAGGGGCGAGGCGAGGGTGTTCGCCGGCCTGACCGCGCGGGCGGCAAGAGGAAATTTCGCTGAGGGGCGTCGGCGCTTGATTCAGTTCAAGCCGAAACCGTGGATGAGTCGATAGCATGAGCGGCACTCGATTTTCCTCGGAGAAGTCCGCATGCGTTCCAAGCTCTCACTCGCCATGCTCCTGGCCGCCGTACTGGCCGGTCCCGCGCCCGTTCTCGCGGCCGACGCAGAACGCGCGGCGCCCAAGCTCGCAGACCCCGCCGACGAACTGCCCCGGCCCACCGACGAGCGTCTGCGCGCGGACATGAACACCTTGCGCAACACGATCGAGCAGCGTGTGCAGGCCCTGGGGCTGCAGGCGATGGTCGAGGCCGACTATGTCGAGCTTGCTGCCGAGATCGAGCGCCAGGTCGCGGCGATCAGCGCAGGCCGCGATTTCCACAACCGCGCCGGGCGCCACCTGCAGTGGCTGCTGGGCGACCTCGTCGATGGCGCCGGGCTGATGCGTGACGCACCGCGTGCGCCGGCCAAGCGCCTGGGCCTGATGCGGGTCGTCGAGACGCTCAATTTCTATGGGCGTGAGTACGACCATCCCGACTGGGCAAGCTTGAAGCTCTGAGCGGCTTGTCCGCTGAGGGCGCCAGCCCTTGCGAGCGGACTGGCAATCGATGGGCGCTGATATACTCCGACTTCTCCATTCACGCGAGTTGCCCGTCGGCATGCCGCTCAACATTCCGAATGCCCTGACCTGGGCACGCATCGTGCTGATTCCGATCTTTGTCGGCATCTTCTACCTGTCCGACAACCTGATGCCGGTGGCCACCAAGAACCTGGTGGCGACCGTCATCTTCGTCGTCGCGGCGGTGACGGACTGGTTCGACGGTTATCTCGCGCGCGCCCTGGGGCAGACCTCGGCCTTCGGCGCCTTTCTCGACCCCGTGGCCGACAAGCTGATGGTCGCCGCAGCGCTCATCCTGCTGGTCCAGTTGTCCCGTGTTGACGCGCTCATCGCGGTGGTCATCATCGGCCGCGAGATCACGATCTCGGCGCTGCGCGAATGGATGGCGCGGGTGGGGCAGTCGGCCAGCGTCGCGGTCGCCTACGTCGGCAAGCTCAAGACTGCCGCCCAGATGATCGCCATTCCCATGCTGCTCTTCAATGCGCCGCTCCTCGGTATCGACATCCGGCTCATCGGCAACATCCTGATCTACGTGGCTGCCGCCCTCACGCTGTGGTCCATGGGCTACTACCTGCATCGCGCGATGCCGCTGCTGCTCGACAAGCGTAGCGATCGAGGTTGACGAATACAAATTTTTGCCTATAATGGCGGTCTTTCCCGAGCGGGAATAGCTCAGTTGGTAGAGCGCAACCTTGCCAAGGTTGAGGTCGCGAGTTCGAGACTCGTTTCCCGCTCCAAGAATTCGCCGGCCAGGTGCTTGCCTGGCACGGAGGCCCCGGCAGGATCGGGAGCAGCCGGCCGAAACGGTCGTGGCGCGATGGCAGAGTGGTTATGCAGCGGCCTGCAAAGCCGTGTACCCCGGTTCGATTCCGAGTCGCGCCTCCAGCAGTAAAGTGGTTTTTTGTAGTGGTTGCGATGCGGTTCGGAAGTTGATATATTTCGCGCCCTGTCGTCAAAGCGGGAATAGCTCAGTTGGTAGAGCGCAACCTTGCCAAGGTTGAGGTCGCGAGTTCGAGACTCGTTTCCCGCTCCAGTATCCGAAGCCGGATGAGTACAATGTGCTCATCCGGCTTTTCCGTTCTGGGGTCCCGCTCCGTGCCCTCGCACGCCCCCGCTTTTCCCCTTCCGGCCGACGCCGTGCTGCCCGACTACGGGGCAGGTGGCATCTACGGCCTCGCCAGCAGCCTGCGCGCCTGGCTGCACGACCGCCACGCGGGCTGGGAGGTGGGCGAGGTCGCCGCAGGCGAACGGGCGGTGGTCCTGCTGCTGGTGCTCGATGGGCTCGGCGATCGCTTCCTGACTACGCTCGGCGCCGGTTCGCTGCTGCAGGCGCATCGCCGAGCGTGCCTGAGTTCGGTCTTCCCCAGCACGACCGCCAGTGCGCTCACCACCTTGCTCACCGGGGTGTCGCCGGCGGTGCATGGGCTCAACGGCTGGTTCATCCACGACCGCCGTTTTGGCGGGGTGATTGCGCCGCTCCCGTTGATGCAGCGCGGCGGTGAGGAACTGGCCGCCCTTTGCCTGATGTCGCGCCTGTGTCCGACGCCGCCGATGTTTCATCACGCCTGCCGCCCGGTCAATCTGGTGTCGCCGGCCGACATCGCCTTCTCGCGCTTCTCGCGCCATCACGCCCGCGGCGCCCACGTCGAGCCCTACCAGGGCCTCGAGGACTTTGGATATACGATCCTGGCCATGGTCGATGCGCTGTCGGCCAGCGGCGGCCTGGTCCACGCGTACTACCCGAAGTTCGATGCCTTGAGCCACCATCACGGCTGTCGCTCGATCGAGGCCCGGCGCTGCTTCGCGCGCCTCGACGCCCTTTTCGGTTGGCTGCTGGATCGTCTGGCCGGTCGTGACGTGCGTGTGGTCGTGACCGCGGACCACGGCTTCATCGACAGCCCGGTCGAGCGGCGCATCGATCTCGCGCCCGATGGCGAGGTGGCCGACATGCTGGCGGCGCCGCTGTTCGGCGAGCGCAGGCTGGCCTTCTGCGAGGTGCGCGACGGCGCCGAGCGCGATTTCGAGGCCTGGGCGCGCACGAGCCTCACCGGCAAGGCGGTGATGATCAGGGGGGCGGAATGTCTGGCCTCGGGGCTGCTCGGCCCGGGCAAGCCGAACGCGCGCCTTGCCGAGCGGGTGGGCACCCATGTGCTGTTAATGGAGCCGGGCTGGACGATCGTCGATCAGGTCGAGGGCGAGGACCCGTTCGAGCTCATCGGCGTGCATGGCGGGCTGACAGCGGACGAAATGCGGGTGCCGCTGATCACGGCGCGCACCTGAACCTGCGCGGCGCCTGACGAGGGCGCCGGCGAGTCTCAGTGCAGGTCTTCCTCGGGGGGCAGCACCGGCAACACCATGATGCCCTCCTCGAGCAGGGCGTCGACCTCGTCGCGCGATGCCGCGCCGCGGATGTTGCGCACCTCGGCTTCGCCGTAATGAATCCGGCGCGCTTCCTCGGGCAGGCGCTCGCCCACGTCTTCCGCGCTGCGGGCGAGCTGGCGCAGGGTGGTGAGGGCTTGCGCCAGTGCCTCGGGAAGACCCGGTGTGGCACCGGCGGGGACGCTGGCGCGGGGCGCTGCAGGCGCCGGGGCCGAGCCCTGGTTCGTCGTCTCGGTGCGCCTTGGCGAAGATCGCTCACGCGCCGCTGCGCCGGTCTGGACGTAGGGGGCGCTGGGCAGGCGCCGGATGTGCGTGCTCGAACAGACCGGACAGCTCACCAGTCCACGAACGAGTTGTTCCTCGAAGCTGGCGCTGGTCGCAAACCAGCCCTCGAAGACATGCTCTTCGGGACAGGAGAGGTCTAGAACGATCACGGTTGACTGCCCCCTGAACGGGTCTGCATGCACGGGTGCAGGCTTGCACATGCCTGCAGCCGATGGACAGTCAGCGTTGGCAAATGGTGCCCGGAGCGGGGGTCGAACCCGCACGCCTTGCGGCGAGGGATTTTAAGTCCCTTGTGTCTACCAATTTCACCATCCGGGCACATTGTCGTCAGCGGCCCTGCTCCGGCAGCACGATGTTGACTTCGAGCACTTCCATGTTGTCCTGCTTGTCGAGATGCACCTTGATGTCGTCGGGATTGACGGCGACGTACTTCGAGATGACCTCGATCAGCTCACGCTGCAGGGCTGGCAGGAAATCGGCGGTGGCGCTGCCGCCGGCGCGCTCGTGGGCGATCAGCAGCGACAGGCGGTTCTTGGCGATCTCGGCGGTCTTCTTCTTTTCGCCGAAGAGGCGGGCGAGGAAGGACATGTCACTTGCCTCCGAACAGACGCTTCATCAGCCCCGGCTTTTCGTAATTGACAAAGCGAAGGGGGCGATCCTCGCCCAGGAAACGGCCGACGACGTCGGAATAGGCTTCGGCGACGTCGGTACCCTTGAGATGAATCGCAGGCGTGCCCTGGTTGGAGGCATGGAGTACGGACTCGGACTCCGGGATGACACCGATCAGCGGCACGCGCAGCAGCTCCTGCACGTCCTTGTAGGACAGCATCTCGCCGTCCTCGACGCGCTTGGGCGAGTAGCGGGTGATGAGCAGGTGCTCCTTCACCGGCTCGCCGCCGTCGCGCGCGCGCTTCGACTTGGACTGCAGGATGCCCAGGATGCGGTCGGAGTCGCGCACCGAGGACACCTCGGGGTTGGTGGTGACGATGGCCTCGTCGGCAAAGGTCAGGGCCATCACCGCACCGCGCTCGATGCCGGCCGGGGAGTCGGCTACCACGTAGTCGAAGGCCATGTGCTCGAGCTCGCCCAACACCTTCTCGACACCTTCCTCGGTCAGCGCGTCCTTGTCGCGCGTCTGCGAGGCGGGAAGGATGAAAAGATTCTCGCAGTGCCTGTCCTTGATCAGCGCCTGGTTCAGGCGCGCCTCGCCGTTGACCACGTTCACAAGGTCATACACCACGCGCCGCTCGCAGCCCATGATGAGGTCCAGGTTGCGCAGGCCGACGTCGAAGTCGATCACGGCGGTCTTGAAGCCGCGCAGGGCGAGCCCGGACGCAAAGGCTGCACTGGTGGTGGTCTTGCCGACGCCGCCCTTGCCTGACGTTACAACGATGACTCTCACGATATCCCCTTGTTGATGCAGTGCGCTGGCTCAGTCGAGCTTGAGCGCTTCGATGTTGAGTGTGTGTTCTGTGCCGCTCAGTCGAACCATGGTGGGTCGGGCGGCAAGCGTCTCGGGTATGCCGCGTTCGAAGGTGCGGAACACGCCGGCGATGGAGACCAGTTCGGGGCCGAAGTTGCTGGCAAGGATGCGGGCGCTGTGGTCGCCCTGCGCGCCGGCGATGGCCCGGCCGCGCAGCGGGCCGTAGCAGTGGATGCTGCCGTCGGCGATGACTTCGGCACCCGGGCTGACGCCGCCGAGCAAAACCAGGTCGGCACCGCGCGCATAGACCTGCTGACCGGAACGCAAGGGACGGTCCACGAACATCGTCGGCGCCACCGTGGCGGCTGCGGGCGGCGGCGCGACTGGCGCTGCTGCCGGTGCGGGGGCTGCCGGGACGGGCTTCGGGGTATCTGCAGCGGCGGGACGATCGCCGAGCATGGCGCCGTCGAGCAGTGCCAACCCAGCCTGGCGCGCGCCGGCGTGGAAGGCCTCGGGCAGGCGGCAGACGCCGATCGGCTGCAGGCGGTAGCGCCTCAGCAGGGATTGCAGCCCCGCCCAGTCGATGCGCTCGGGGGTGTCGCGCAGCGCCGCGAAATCAAGGATGACCGCCTCGCCGTTGAAGAAGTCAGGCATGCCGCCGAGCATCTTGTGCAGGGCGTCGGCGAGCACATTGGGCTCGGCCGCCTGCAGCACGGCAACGGTGGCCCCCAGCGTCGTACTGCGGAATTCGATCGGGCGGGCAGGCGCAGAGGCTGGCATGGACGGTGAGGGCTTCAAAACTCGAGGAGTGTACTGATGGCCACGCGTTCGGGCAAGCAGACCCGCCCCCGTGCGCCCGATCAGTGCAGCGTGGGCGGACGGAAGAGGGCGTCGACGTCGGCCGCATCGAGGCAGTAGGTGTGGTTCGACAGATCATCGTGCACCACGACCTCGCCGTGCTCGGCGAGCAGGGCGCGGATCTCGTCCTCGCCAAGCGCGCGCAGCATGCTGGCGACCTTCTCGGGATCGGCAGGCCAATCGTGCGTGACCGGTCTGGCATCGAACAGGCGCACGTTCTCCTCGGCGAACAGGCGGCGCAGGATCTCCTGCGCGTCCAGGCCGAGCAGTTCGTCGTCGCGCACGGTTTGGGCGAGCTGCTGTATCCGCGACCAGCCATCGGCATCCCTCGCGTCGGCGCCGGGCAGCTTCTGCACGAAGAGGGCGACCGCGGCGTCTGCGCTGCAGGCCAGCCACAGGCCGGCGGGTTGTTGCTCGGACTGCGCGAGGTAGTGCTCGAAGGTGGCGGCGATGCTCGTGCCCTCGAGCGGGACCAGGCTCTGATAGGGCTGGTCCAGCCCGGGAATGTCGAGCGAGAGCTGCAGCCTGCCATCGCCGACCAGCGCCCCGAGTTCGCCGCCGGCCGCGGCGGCGGCGGGAATGGCGTCGGCCTTGGCGTAGCCGCGCAGGTTGAGCGTCTCGGCGCAGTCGACCACGAGCAGGCTCACCGGACCATGGCCGCTGATCTGGAAGGTCAGGCGCCCGGGCTGCTTCAGGTTGCCGGCAATGACCGCGGACACGGCGCTCATCTCGCCCAGCAGGCGGGCGACGGCGGGGGCGTAGGAACGGCCCTGCTGCATCGCCTGCCAGACATCGGTCAGGCGCACGACGGCGCCGCGGATGTCCAGGTCTTCAAGCAGGAAGCGCTGGACGTAGCTGGGGGGGAGGGAGTCGCTCATGGAGTGGGGTCCGGGTGGAGTGCGGTCCGTGTCGAGTGGGGGCCGGGTGGAGTGGGGGCCGGGTGGAGTGGGCGCCGGGTGGAGTGGGCGCCGGCTGTAAGCGCGGTGCCCACCGGGCGGTCGGGCAGGTGTCAGGCCAGGGTCTTCCGGTCGAGGGCCTCGGGGTCGAAGCCGACGAGGAGCTCGCCGTCCGCGAACTCGATCACCGGGCGACGGATGAGGCTGGGCTGGGCCTGCATCAGCGCGATCGCGGCGGTCGTGTCGGTGATCGCCTGCTGCTCGGGCGAGAGCTTGCGCCAGGTCGTGCCGCGCCGATTCACCAACGCCTCCCAGCCGCCGAGGCGCTCGCACCAGCGCTGCAGGGTCGCCGCGTCGATGCCCGCCTTCTTGTAGTCGTGGAAGAGATAGGCGAGGCCGGCGCCTTCGCACCAGGCGAAGGTCTTCTTCATGGTGTCGCAGTTCTTGATGCCATGGATAACGGGGCGCATCGGGGCAGGACTCCTACTTTGTGCCGCGGGCGCGGGCGAAGGCATCGGCCAGCGCGCCGCCGGCGGCCGGCTGACGGTCGGTCTGCGTGCGACCACCAGCCGGCTTCGGGCGCTGCGCGTCGCGGCCGGCTGGCGCTGGGCGGCGGTTGTCCGGGCGCGCGCCGCCGCGTGCGTCGCGCGCGTCCTGGCGGGCGGGTTCGCCACGGCGGGGTGCGGCCTCGTCGCCGAGGCGCATCGTCAGGGCGATGCGGTGGCGCGCAATGTCGACTTCAAGCACCTTCACCTTCACCACCTGGCCAGCCTTGACCACGCTGTGCGGGTCCTTGACGAAGGTGCTGGACAAGGCCGAGATATGCACGAGGCCGTCCTGATGCACGCCGATGTCGACGAAGGCGCCGAAGTTGGTGACGTTGGTGACGACGCCCTCGAGCAGCATGCCCGGCTGCAGGTCCTTGAGCGTCTCCACCCCTTCGCGAAAGCTGGCGGTGCGAAACTCGGGGCGCGGGTCGCGGCCGGGCTTCTCGAGCTCGGCGAGGATGTCCTGCACGGTGGGCAGGCCGAAGCGCTCGTCGGTGAATTCCGCCGGCTTCAGGCTCTTGAGGAAGCTGCCGTTGCCCATCAGCTCGCGCACGCTCTTGTGCACCCTGGCGAGGATGCGCTCGACCACCGGATAGGCCTCCGGGTGCACCGAGGAGGCGTCGAGCGGATTGTCGCCGCTGGGGATGCGCAGGAAGCCCGCCGCCTGCTCGAAGGTCTTGGGGCCGAGGCGGGGCACGTCCTTGAGCGCGCTGCGGCTGCGGAAGGGGCCCTTGGTGTTGCGGTAGTCGACGATGTTGCCGGCGAGGGTGGCGTTCAGGCCCGAGATGCGCGCCAGCAGCGGCGCCGAGGCGGTGTTCACATCCACCCCGACCGCGTTCACGCAGTCTTCCACCACCGCGTCCAGGCTCTTCGCCAGGCGGCCCTGGTTGACGTCGTGCTGGTACTGGCCGACGCCGATCGACTTGGGGTCGATCTTGACCAGCTCGGCGAGCGGGTCCTGCAGGCGGCGGGCGATCGACACCGCGCCGCGCAGGCTGACGTCGACGTCAGGGAACTCCCTTGCCGCCAGCTCGGACGCCGAATACACCGAGGCGCCGGCCTCCGACACCATGACCTTGGTCAGATGCAGCTCGGGATGGCGCTTGATCAGCTCGGCCACCAGCGCGTCGGTTTCGCGCGAGGCGGTGCCGTTGCCGATCGCGATCAGCTCGGCGTCGTGCTTCTTCGCCAGCGCGGCGATGGTGGCGATCGAGGATTCCCGGTCGCGGCGCGGCTCGAAGGGGTACACGGTGGCGGTGTCGACCAGCTTGCCGGTGGCGTCGACCACCGCCACCTTGACGCCGGTGCGGATGCCCGGATCGAGGCCGATGGTGGCGCGCGTGCCGGCGGGGGCGGCGAGCAAGAGGTCCTTGAGGTTGCGCGCGAAGACACGGATCGCCTCTTCCTCGGCGCGCTCGCGCAGCTCGCCCATCAGCTCGAGCTCGAGGTGGATCGAGATCTTCACGCTCCAGGCCCAGCGGGCGGTCTCGGCCAGCCAGCGGTCGGCCGGGCGGCCCTGGTTGTGGATGCCGAAGCGCACCGCGATGCGGCCCTCGCAGGGGTGAGGAGCGTCCGGGTCGGGGCGCTCGACTTCCAGCGTCAGGCGCAGCACGCCCTCGTTGCGCCCGCGCAGCAGCGCCAGCGCGCGGTGCGAAGGCATGGTGGCGATCGGCTCGGCGAAGTCGAACCAGTCGCGGAACTTGGCGCCTTCGGCCTCCTTGCCCTCGATCACGGCCGAGTGCACCTGGCCGTGTTCGTGCAGGTAGGCACGCAGTTCGCCCAGCAGCGTGGCGTCCTCGGCGAAATGCTCCATCAGGATCTGGCGTGCGCCATCGAGCACCGCCTTGGTGTCGGCAAAGCCCGCGTCGGCATTGAGGTACTTTGCCGCCTCGGTCTCCGGCTCCAGCGTCGGATCGGCGAGCAGCGCCTCGGCCAGCGGGCCGATGCCGGCCTCGCGCGCGATCTGCGCCTTGGTGCGGCGCTTGGGCTTGAAGGGCAGGTAGAGGTCTTCCAGGCGCTGCTTGGTGTCGGCGTGTTCGATCTCGGCGCGCAGCTCGGCGGTCAGCTTGCCCTGTTCGTCGATCGAGGCGAGCACGGTGGCGCGGCGGTCCTCGAGTTCGCGCAGGTAGCCCAGGCGTTCTTCCAGGGTGCGCAACTGGGTGTCGTCCAGCCCGCCGGTGACCTCCTTGCGGTAGCGGGCGATGAAGGGCACGGTGGCGCCGTCATCGAGCAGCTGGACGGCAGCGATGACCTGGCGCGGCGAGACGCCGAGTTCATCGGCGATGCGGTGTTCGATCGGGGGGAGCATGGGCGGGCGAGGGCGTTGGCTGAAACGAAGGGCGGGATGGTGCAGCAAGCGTCCGCAGGGGGCAAGGGCTGCGTCCCGATCGCCAGGTCGGGACGGCGCGCGGGCAGGCTACAGCGCGACCAGGGTCTGGCGACCCCACCAGGTCTCGCCCGCGGCCAGTCGAACCGGCGCGTGCGCCGCCGCGGCCTCGACGCACAGCATGTGGCGAAAGCCGTCGGCAGGCAGATCGGGCAGCGCGGCGCTGCGCTCGAGCCAGGGGTTCCACACCACGACGTCGGTAAAGCCGTCGGCGTTGATGCCCAGGCTGCGGTCGTATTCGCGCAGCAGCAGCGGACGCTTGACGTCGCGATAGATGCGGTCGGTCTCGGCTTCGACCAGCAGCACGTCGCCGCTGTCGCGCTTGACCCGGTCGGCATCGGTCTTGTCGCTGTAGTGATAGCCGTGCAGGCCTTCGAGGCGCGACTCCTCGACCTCGCGCACGGCAAGGTAGCTGTGCAGCGCAGCGGTGAATTCCAGTGCGGCGCTGCCGGTGTTCTCGACCTCCAGCTCGAGCTCGAGGCGGCTGTCCTCGATCAGGATGCTGAGCTCGGCATGGAAGGCGTGGGGCCACCGCGTGCGCGTGGCGTCCGAGTCGGCAAGGCCGAGCGTGACCAGGGCGTACTCCTTGCTGCTGCGCTCGGTCTCCACCGTCCACGTCGCCGTGCGCGCAAAGCCGTGCTTGGGCAGGCTGCCCTGATCGGCGAACTGCGGAAAGCACACCGGCACCCCGCCACGAATCGGCGCGCTCGCGTCCAGCACCGCTGTGGGGCTCAGGTAGAGTCGCTCACCGCCGCCCGGCGGCGTCCACGACAGCACCTGGGCGCCGAACAGGCTCACCACCGCCTGCGCACCCGTCGCCGTCTGCAGCCGCAGGGCGGGCAGGCCGTGAAAGTCGATGCGCTCGATCGCGGAGGTCATCGCCTCAGTCCTGCAGCGGCAGCACGCCGAGCTTCACCGAGCTGTCTTCCGGGTCGTTGCTGAGCACGAAGCCGAGGCGCTGCACGAACTTGAGCATGCGCTCGTTGTTGGCGAGGAAGACGCCATTCATGTAGCCGATGCCGCGGCTGCGCGCGGTCTCGATCAGTACGCCCATCAGCTTGCGCGCCAGGCCGCGGTGCTGCCAGTCGTCGGCCACCACCACGGCAAACTCGCAGGACTCACCGTCCGGGTTCACCGCGTAGCGGCACACGCCGATCTCCTGCTCGACGCCGTCGACGTCGAGCGTGGCGACGAAGGCCATCTCGCGGTCGTAGTCGATCTGGGTCAGGCGCGCGACCATCGCCGGCGGCAGCTCGCGCATCGTGTTCATGAAGCGGTAGTACTTGGTCTCGGCCGACAGCCTGCGCACGAAGTCGATCTCGAGCTCGGCGTCCTCGGGCTTGATCGGGCGGATGGTGACGACGGTGCCGTCGGGCACGACCCAGGTGCTGATCAGGTGCGAGGGGTAGGGGTGGATCGCCATGTGGTCATAGCGATCGGCCGTCGGCGAGACGTTGTCGACGATGATGCTGGCGTCGACCGCGACCGCGCCGTGCTCATCGACGATCAGCGGGTTGATCTCCATCTCGGTGATCCACGGCAGCTCGCACACCATTTCCGACACGCGCAGCAGGATGAGCTCGAGCGCGTTCATGTCCACCGCGGGCATGTTGCGGAACTCGCCCAGGCGCGAGGCGATGCGCGTCGAACGGATCATGTCGCGCACCAGGAAGCTGTTGAGCGGCGGCAGCGCCACGGCGATGTCGCGGTTGGCCTCGACCAGGTTGCCGCCCTCGCCGAAGGTGATCGCGGGGCCGAACACCGGGTCGCGCTTGACGCCGACGACCAGCTCGCGGCCATTTCGCTTCTGGATCATCGGCTCGATGGCGATGCCGTTGATCGAGGCGTCGGGCTTGACCCGCTTCACCTCGTCGAGGATCTCCTGGTAGGTCGAGCGCACCGCGGCCAGGCTGCGGATGTTCAGGCGCACGCCGCCGACGTCCGACTTGTGGGCGATGCTGGGCGAGTCGATCTTCATCACGATCGGCAGGCCGATCTCGGCCGCCAGCACCATCGCCTCGGCGGCCGAGCGTGCCACCACCGTCTGCGCGATGGGAATGCGGAAGGCTGCCAGGAGCGCCTTCGATTCCATCTCGTTGAGCTTCTTGCGCCGCTCGGACAAGGCCATCTCGATCACCAGGCGCGCGCTTTCGATCGACGGCGCGGGCAGGTGCGACAGCGAGGACGGCGTCTGCATCAGCAGCTTCTGGTTCTGGTAGTAGGCCGAGATGTGGCTGAAGAGCTCGACCGCGGGCTCGGGCGTACGGAAATGCGGGATGCCGGCGACGCTGAACTTGCGCCGTGCCTCGCCGACCAGTTCCTCGCCCATCCAGCAGGTCACGACCGGCTTGTCGGCGGTCTTCTCGAGCTCGATCACCGCCTCGGCGACGCCGGTCGGGTTGCTCATCGCCTGCGGCGTCAGCATCACCAACACGCCATCGACATTGGGGCCTTCGAGCACGGCCTTCAAGGCCTTGCCGTAGCGCTCGGGGTCGGCGTCGCCGAGGATATCGACCGGGTTGCCGCGCGACCAGCCGGCAGGCAGCGCGGCGTTGAGCTTCTCCATCGTGCCTTCGGAGAACTCGGACAGGGGAATGCCGATGTCCGAGGCGCGGTCGGCCGCCATCACGCCCGGCCCGCCGCCGTTGGTGATGATCGCCAGGCGGTTGCCGCGCGGGCGGAAATGCGAGAACAGCGCATTGGCCGCGGCGAACAGCTGGCCCATGTTGTAGAGGCGGATCACGCCGGCACGACGCAGCGCGGCGTCGAAGATGGCGTCGTCGCCCATCGGCGCGCTGGTGTGCGACAGGATGGCGCGCGAGGCCTCGGGATGGCGACCGGCCTTGATCAGCAGCACCGGCTTGACGCGCGCCGCGCCGCGCAGCGCGCTCATGAAGCGGCGGGCGTCGCGGATGCCCTCGACGTAGAGGAAGATGCTCTCGGTGCGCGGGTCCGAGATCATGTATTCGAGCACTTCGCCAAAGTCGATGTCCGACGACGAACCCAGCGACACCACGGCCGAGAAGCCGACGTTGTTCGGCTTGGCCCAGTCGAGGATGGCCGCGCACAGCGCGCCCGACTGTGAGATCAGGCCGATGCTGCCCTTGAGCGCGGTGGCGTGGGCGAAGGTGGCGTTGACGCCGAGCTGCGGGCGCATGACGCCGAGGCAGTTCGGGCCGAGCAGACGGATCTTGTGGCGGTGGGCAGCGTCGATCACCTGGCGCTCGAGCAGCGCGCCGCGCGGGCCGGCCTCGGAGAAACCGGCCGACAGCAGGATGGCGGCCTTGACGCCGGCGCGACCGCAACTCTCGACGATCGCCGGTGCCTTCTCGGCACGCACCGCGATCACGACCAGGTCGAGGCGCTGCGGCACCTCTTCCACCGACTTGTAGCAGGTGATGCCGTGCACCTGGTCGTGCTTGGGGTTGATCGCGAACAGCTTGCCCTTGTAGCCCGCGTCGAGCATGTTGCGCAACAGCACGTTGCCGAGCGACGCCTCGCGCTCGCTGGCGCCGATGATGCCGACCGAGCGCGGCTCGATCAGCGGTGACAGATAGTGCTTCTCTTTCATGATTGAGACCCGCAAGTGGGTTGAATTCGGATGCGCGAGGGACAGGGCGCGGCGGCGCGCGTCAGCCTGTGGCTTTGCTCGATTATACTGCGGTGCACAATACCGCCTCCGGCACGCTGTTGCATTTTGCGCACTATGTCATGCTTGCGCAGCATCTTAGACAGGTTCCACTCAATGGCCGAGGGTGAAATGAAAGCGCGCGCCTTCGCCCGGGCGGGCGTCGACCCAGATGCGCCCCTCGTGGCGGGTGACGATGCGCTTGACCGTCGCCAGCCCGATCCCCGTCCCCGGGTAATCCTCGCTGGCATGAAGGCGGGTGAAGGGCTCGAACAGGCGTTCCGCGTAGCGCATGTCGAACCCTGCGCCGTTGTCTTCGACGCAGAACACGGTGCGGCTGCCCTCGCGTTCGGCGCGGAAGGCGATGCGCGGCGCGGCCGCCGCGGCACAGAACTTCCAGGCATTGCGCAGCAGGTTGTCGAGCAGCACGTGCATCAAGGCAGGATCGGCATTGACGCTGAGCCCACGGGTGATCACGACTTCGACGCTGCGCGTCGGGTCCTCGGCGTGCAGATCGCGGATCACCGATTCGGCCAGTTGCGACAGGTCCACCGTCTCGCGCTGCAGCGCCTGGCGGGTGAGGGTGGCGAGGCCGATCAGTGCGTCGATGAGGATGGCCATGCGCTCGGCCGCCTTGCGGATGCGGCCGAGGTGCTCGCGCTGGCGGTCGTCGAGCAGCGCGCCGGTCTCGTCGGCCAGAATGCGCGAGAAGCCGTCGATCGCGCGCAAGGGCGCACGCAGGTCGTGCGACACGGAATAGGAAAAGGCTTCGAGTTCGCGGTTGGCCGCTTCCAGCTCGGCCGTGCGTGCGCGCACCCGCGCCTCGAGCTCCTGGTTGAGGTTGCGCAGCGTCAGCTCGGCGATCTTGCGTGAAGAGATGTCGTCGATGGTGCCGGCGATCCAGGCTGGTGCGGTGTCCGTCGCGCTCACCAGGCGGCCGCTTACGCCGACCCAGCGGATCTCGCCGCCCAGGGTCCGCAGGCGCAGCTCGTCCGCCCACTCGCGCTGCGCCCCGGCGAGCAGCTGATCGAAGGCGGCTTGGGCGCGGGCGCGATCGTCCGGGTGCAGGAAGTCGGTCAGCGGACGGTTCAGGCTCTGCGCGACGTTGAAGCCCGACAGCACATGCCAGTAGTCGTTGAGAAAGCTCAGGTGACCGTCGTCGCCGGTGCGGAACAGCACCTCCTGGACCGAGTGCAGCATCTCGAGGCAAAACGGGTCACCCTGCGCTGCAAGCAGACGTGTGGTCGCGGAGGGCGCGGCCGGCGATGGGCGCTCGGTGGACTCCCTCGGGTTCGAATCGCTGGATGGCGGTCGAGCGGTCACGGTGGCAATGACGTGTTGGGCGGGAGGTGTTCGCCGGCCGGGCCGGACGAAACGACCTCCTGTATAGCACAGTTCGCGCGCCGCGGTCCGCAAGCTGCGTGCGCCCGCATAGAATCGGCAGCCACGGCGATCGACGACTGACACGGTGCTGCATTCCTCCGTGCCGCAGGGCGTACCGCCTTGTCTTCGTCGCCTGCTGCCCTTGCGTCCCATCCATTCTGCCGAGCCTTCGCCCCATGACTCTTACCCCGCATGCCCCCCTCCCCGCAGCCTCGAACTGGGTGCTGCGCTTTGCCTCGCTCATTGCCGCTGGCGGGTCGGTGCTCGACTACGCCTGCGGCAGCGGTCGCCATGCGCGCTGGCTGGCGGCGCAGGGCTGGCGCGTCGAGGCGGTCGACCGCGACCCCGCGGCCTTGCAGGCGCTGCAGGGTGTCGCCGGCGTGAGCACGCTGGCCCTTGATCTCGAAGACGAGCACTGGCCCCTGGGCGGTCGCAGCTACGATGGCCTGGTGGTGACCAACTACCTCTATCGGCCGCGCTTCGACGACATGCTGGCGCTGCTCGCGCCGGGCGGCGTGCTGATCTACGAGACCTTCATGACCGGCAACGAGCGCTTCGGCAAGCCGTCGCGCCCGGACTTCCTGCTGCAGCCCAACGAGCTGCTCGAGCGGCTGCGCGGCGACTGGACCCTGATCGCCTTCGAGCAGGGCGAAGTGCAGGGCGCCCGCCCCGCCGTGCTGCAGCGTGTGTGCGCGGTAAAGGGGCAGGCCGCCCCGCGCCTGCCCGCGCCACGCCAGCCCTGAGGCCGAGCGGATCAGCCGAGGGCGATGATGCGCCGCGCCAGCTCGCGCACGCCGTTGGGGCCGAGATCGTCCGTGTGCAGGCGCGGGGCCTTGGCGTAGCCGGCGTAGTTGCCGTCCTGCGAGCGGCGATAGAGTGGGTCGTAGTGCAGGTCGATGAGCTCGCCGAACAGCGCCGGCAGGGCGCCGGCGGCGGCGAGCGCGTGCCAGCGCGCCAGGGTCTCCTTGCTCTGCAGCTCCCGCAGTCGCAGCAGGTTGCGCTGCAAGCCGGCGACGTCGTCGCCCAGATAGGCGTAGTCGCGAATCAGGAACTCGAGGCGGGCCTCGCGCGTGGCGTCGATCATCACGCAGGGTGCGGCGCGCATGCGCATGATCAGCGGTTCGGGCACGAAGACCAGGCCGATCTTGCGGCTTTCGGCCTCGACGTACACCGGGCGCGTCGGGTCGAGCGCCTCGAGTCGTGCGTTCAGCATTGTCTCGAAGTGCTTCTGCGCGGGTTGGGGGCGGTCGGGCAGGGCGCCGAGCACCGAGCCCTTGTGGGCGGCGAGCGCTTCCAGGTCGAGCGTCTGTGCGCCCAGCTCGGCGAGCGCCTCGAGCACGCGCGTCTTGGCGCTGCCGGTCGGGCCGCACACCACGCGCAGGTCCAGCGTCGGCGTGATGTGCTCGATGCGGGCGATGACGTGGTGGCGGAAAGCCTTGTAGCCGCCTTCGAGCTGGCAGGCATCCCAGCCCACCATGCGCAGCCAGGTGGTGAACGAGCCGCTGCGCTGGCCGCCGCGCCAGCAATAGATCAGCGGCCGCCAGGTCCGCGGTTTGTCGCGCAGGGCGGTGCCCAGATGGTGGGCGATGTTGGCCGCGACCATCGCAGCGCCGATCCGCCGCGCGTCGAAGGCGGATTGCTGCTTGTAGATCGTGCCGACGATGACGCGCTGGGCGTTGTCGAGCACCGGCAGGTTGATCGCGCCCGGCAGGTGGTCCTCGGCGAACTCCGCTGGCGTGCGCGCATCGATGATCTCGTCAAACCCGGACAGCTGTGCTACGGTCGCGACGCCTTTCTGCATGGTCAATGCGGCCTCATCCGACGCCTGCGCCGGCCTGCCGCCACTCCTTACACAAGATGAATGAAATCAAACTGACCCAATTCTCCCACGGCGGCGGATGCGGCTGCAAAATCGCGCCCGGCGTGCTGTCCGAACTGCTTGCCGCGATGCCCGCCGGCCTGGTCCCGGCCGACCTGCTGGTCGGCACCGACACGGCCGACGACGCGGCCGTCTACCGCCTCAACGACCGCCAGGCGATCGTCGCCACCACCGATTTCTTCACCCCCATCGTCGATGACCCGCGTGACTTTGGCCGCATCGCGGCGACCAATGCGTTGTCCGACGTCTATGCCATGGGCGCCACGCCGCTGTTCGCCCTTGCGGTGGTCGGCATGCCGCTCGACAAGCTGCCGCGCGAGGTGATCGGCGAGATCCTGCAGGGCGGCGCCGAAGTCTGCCGCGAGGCGGGCATCCCGATTGCGGGCGGGCATTCGATCGACGTGCTCGAGCCGATCTACGGCCTGGTCGGCGTGGGCGTGGTCGACCCGGCGCGGGTGCGCACCAATGCCGGCGCGCAGGCCGGCGACGTGCTGATCCTGTCGAAGCCGCTCGGCATCGGCATCCTGTCGGCAGGGCTGAAGAAGGGCCTGCTGTCGGACGATGGCTATGCGCAGATGCTGCGCTGGACGACGACGCTCAACCGCGCCGGGGCGCGCCTGGCCGACATCGACGGGGTGCACGCGGTGACCGACGTCACCGGCTTTGGCCTCGCCGGCCACCTGCTCGAGATGTGCCGCGGCGCGAAGCTGGGCGCCACGCTGGACTTCGACACCCTGCCGGTGATCACCGAGGCGCTGGCCCTGGTGCGCGACGGCACCGCCACCGGGGCATCGGCGCGCAACTGGGCGAGCTACGGCGACAGCATCGCGCTTGCGGACGGGGCGCCGGAGTGGCAACGCAAGCTGCTGACCGATCCGCAGACCTCGGGCGGGCTGCTGATCGCCTGCGCGCCGGAGGCGGTGGAGGCCGTTCAGGCCGCCATTCGTGCCGAGCAGGGCGAGGCCGGCAGCGTGGTCGGGACGATGGTGGCGGGGCCGGCGCGGGTGCAGGTCGCTTGAGCGCCCCGCGCCCTGAGCCGCGCACGGTCCATCGCTGTTACTCCTTGCGGGCCTGCGCGCGCTGCGTCTGAGTCAACAGCGGCGCCAGACCCTTCCACACCGTGTCCAGCACCAGGGGCTGTGCCTCGGCGCTGGGGTGGATGCCGTCGGGCAGGAACAGCTCGGGTTGGTCGGCGAAGCCCTCCAGCAGGAAGGGCACCAGCGCTACCCCCGTGTCCTCGGCGAGGTCCGCGAAGGTCTGGGCAAAGCGACGCGTATAGGCCGCGCCGTAGTTCGGCGGCATCTGCATGCCGACCAGCAGCACGCGGGCGCCCGCGGCCTGGGCCTCGGTGATCATCGCCTTCAGGTTGTCGGCCATCAGCTGCGGACGCAGGCCGCGCAGGCCGTCGTTGGCGCCGAGCTCGAGGATCAGGATGTCGGGCCGGTGGCGCTCGAGCGCGGCGGGCAGGCGGGTGCGCCCACCGGACGAGGTTTCACCCGACACGCTGCCGTTGATGACCTCGTGCTGGAACCCTTTGTGCTGCAGGCGCGTCTGCAACAGGGTGGGCCAGTCCTCGCCGGGCTTGAGGCCGTAGCCGGCCGACAGGCTGTCGCCCCAGACCAGGATGGTCGACGCGGCGTGTGCCATGCCGGCGAACAACAACATGACGAAGAAGGTAGCGATGGATCGTAGCGGCATAGAGATCTCCAGTCCGGTCATCGAGGTCGATGGCCTGTCCAAACAGGTGCGGCTGGCCGACGGCCAGGGCGATCTGCACATTCTGCAGGACGTGAGTTTTGCGGTGGGGGCGGGGGAGTCGGTGGCCATCGTCGGCGCATCCGGCTCGGGAAAATCGACGCTGCTGGGATTGCTCGCCGGGCTGGATGTTCCCGCGCGCGGCACGGTGCGGCTGCAGGGCACCGATCTGTTTGCCCTCGACGAGGACGCGCGCGCGGCACTGCGCGGCGAGTCGATCGGCTTTGTGTTCCAGTCCTTCCAGTTGCTGCCGGCGCTCACCGCACTCGAGAACGTGATGCTGCCGCTGGAGCTGGCCGGCGTGGCCGACGAAAAGGCGGTGGCGACGCAGTGGCTGCAGCGCGTCGGACTGGGCAGCCGGCTGCGCCACTACCCCAAGCACCTGTCGGGCGGAGAGCAGCAGCGCGTGGCGCTGGCGCGCGCCTTCGCCCCCAATCCGCGCCTGCTGCTGGCGGACGAGCCGACCGGCAACCTGGATGCGGAAACCGGCCAGGCGATCATCGAGCTGATGTTCAGCCTCAACCGCGAGGCCGGCACGACCCTGATCCTGGTCACGCATGACGAATCGCTTGCCCGCCGCTGCGGGCGGGTGCTGCGCATGCAGGCCGGCCGCCTGAGCGAGCCGCTGCGGGCCTGAGCACGCCGGCCCTCAGGCCGACGCGGGACCGAAGATGTCGAGGATACCGTCCAGGCCGCAGTGATCGAGGCAGCAGTGCGCCACGTCGCGCAGCACCGGCTTGGCATGAAAGGCGACGCCGAACCCGGCGGCACGCAGCATCGGGATGTCGTTGGCACCGTCGCCAGCGGCGATGACCTGCTCCGCCTTGAGGCCGAGCTCGTCGCGTGCGCGCTCAAGGTGCGCCGCCTTGCCCTCGCCGTCGACGATGTCGCCGATCACCTTGCCGGTGAGCTTGCCGTCGACCACTTCCAGCTCGTTGGCCCAGGCGTAGTCGAAGCCCAGGCGAGTCTTCAGCCGCTCAGTGAAATAGGTGAAGCCGCCCGACACCAGCATGCTGCGGATGCCGGCGCGCTGCAGGCCCTGCAGCAGGCGCTCGGCGCCGGGGTTCAGTTGCAGGCGGTGATCGAAGACCTCGGCCAGCGCGCTCTCGTCCAGGCCGGCGAGCAGGGCGACGCGACGCGTCAGCGATTCGCGGAAATCGATCTCGCCCTGCATCGCCGCCTCGGTAATCGCCGCCACCTCGCGCTTGAGGCCCTGCATGTCGGCGATCTCGTCGATGCACTCGATGTTGATCAGGGTCGAGTCCATGTCGGTGACGAACAGGCCGAAGTCCGTCAGCTTGCGCCCTTCGGGCAGCCACACATGGTCGAGCCCGCCGGCATTGCAGGTGGCGACCAGGGCCTCGTGCGGCTTGGCGCCCACGAGCCGGAACGAGCGCGGCGTGATCTGCTCGATCTCGCGCGCCTCGGTGAGCTTGGCGACGTTCTTGAGCGCGATGCTGTCGACGTCGCTGGCCAGCACGACCAGGTTCATGCGCGCCGCTCCGCCCGCGGCAGTACCTCACGCAGCAGCGCCGCGGACTTGCGGATCATGTCCTCGGTGGTGTCCCAGCCGACGCAGGCGTCGGTGACCGAGCAGCCGTACTTGAGCTGCGACAGATCGTCCGGAATCGGCTGGTTGCCGGCTTCGATGTTGCTTTCGATCATCAGGCCGACGATCGACTGGTTGCCTTCGCGGATCTGGTGCATCACGTCCTTCATGACCAGCGGCTGGTACTCGGGCTTCTTCCACGAGTTGGCGTGCGAGCAGTCGACCACGACGTTGTTGGGCAGCTTGGCCTTGGTCAGTGCCTGTTCGGCCAGCGAGACCGACACGGTGTCGTAGTTGGGACGACCGCCGCCGCCGCGCAGCACGACATGGCCGTAGCGGTTGCCACGGGTACGCGTGATCGCCGACTGGCCCTGGCTGTTGATGCCGAGGAAGCTGTGCGGGCTGGCCGCCGAGATGATGGCGTTGATCGCCACCTCGAGGTCGCCGTCAGTGGCGTTCTTGAAGCCGACCGGCGTGGACAGGCCCGAGGCCATCTCGCGGTGGGTCTGCGACTCGGAGGTGCGCGCGCCGATCGCGGTCCAGGAAATGAGGTCGCCGTAATACTGCGGCGCGATCGGGTCGAGCGCCTCGGTGGCGGTGGGCAGGCCGATCTCGCACACGTCGAGCAGGAACTTGCGCGCGCGCTCCATGCCGACGTCGATGCGGAAGGAATCGTCCATGAACGGGTCGTTGATGAAACCCTTCCAGCCGGTCGAGGTGCGCGGCTTCTCGAAATAGACGCGCATCACCAGCAGCATCGTGTCGGAGACCTCGTCGGCCAGCGCCTTCAGGCGGCGCGCATAGTCCAGCCCGGCCACCGGATCGTGGATCGAGCACGGCCCGACCACCACGAACACGCGCGGGTCCTTGCGGTCGAGGATGTTCATGACCGCCTTGCGGCCCGCGACCACCGAAGCCGCCGCGCGCTCGGTCAGCGGCACGCGCGCCTTGATCTCCTCGGGCGAGGGCATGTGGTCGAAGGCGAGGACGTTGAGGTTTTCGGTCTGGGTGAGCGGCATTGCTGGGGGCTCCGGTTGCGGCCTGGGAAGCTCGCAATTGTAACGCCCACGCTCGGCGCTGTCGTGGCGGATTTGGTGGCGGCCGCACAGGGCAGGGCGGCTAGACGGCGCTCGGCGGTGGGTCCGCCGTTTCGATACCGATCGCGCGGATCGCAAGGGCGAAGGGGCCCGCCTGCCGGTCCGCAATCAGCAGGCCGGCCTGCCGCACGCGGGCGGGATCGAGTGCCGGCGCGTCGGCCATCACGCGGCCGCGCCAGGTCGGCAGGAAGTCGGCGCAGGCCAGCCGGCAGACCGTCCACCGCTCGGCAGGTGGATGAAATCGGCACTGGTAGTTGACGCCATCGAAGCCGTCGTCGGTGCGTAGATTGAGCTTGTAGGCCTTGCCGTCCCCGCAGACCTCGAGCAAGTAGGCGAGCACGTGATCCCTGCCCAGCGTGTCGGGCGCGCGACGCACTGAGGCAAAGCCCCCGTTGTTCTCGAAAGAGACGCAGCCCGAAAAGAGGGCATGGCCTGTCGGGTCGAAGGCCAGCCGACTGCGGGACTTGCCGCCCATCACCACATCATCGACGGGCGTCCAGTGGACGAGCTCGGCGGGGTCGGAGAAGTCGATGAGCGTGATCATGGGGCGTAGTCCTGATGGCGGGGGAGCGGCCGGTGGCAGCGGAGGTGTCGAGTCGACATACTCACGCGGGGCGATCGGCGCCACATGGCTTCAGGCTACGCCTACACGGTGCTGTGCGACATGAGGCAGGCGCTTGGAGGCGGCTTGCTGATCGTCAAGCGGTCGGTCACTTCTGCGAGTTGGCCGTCGTGACCTCGGCCGAAGCGGTCGTTCGGCCCCCTCAGGCCGAATGGCTGCAATCAGCTATGCTGCCGTCGTTTAGCCCCCAGCAGGCCTGAACGGCAGGTTTCGCTCTTGCGGAACTACGGTAGCACCCGACGCCATTCGAGCTATGAAGCGGAGGCGGAGCCGGCATTCGACAATGCCCGTGGTGCCTAGTGTAGTGCTGCATTTTGTTTGGAACTTAAGCGGCTGTTTGCGCGGATGACCTTCTGCAGGATGTCGCGAGCG